>NZ_RZOI01000205.1:0-8465 GCF_004022645.1 Mesorhizobium sp. M4A.F.Ca.ET.020.02.1.1
CCGAGGAGCGCCGCCAGATGCGCCTGCCAGAACCCATCCTGCAGCCTGAGATTGACGAAGCCCGGACCGGCGACGTCGGCCGCCGCGACGTCGGCGTCGCCACGCAGCGCCTCGGCCAGCCTTTCGGCCAACGCGCGCGGGTTCTGCCCGGTCGGCTTGGCCAGCACCATCGCGGCGTTGGTGGCGAGATCGCCATGGCTGGCGTCGCGCGGCGGCTCGACGGCGATGCGCGACAAGTCGAGCAACGCGCCATCCTTGTCTCTCAGATCAAGCGCTTCGACGGCTTTTATGACTCGCGCGTTGAAATCGGCGAATATGTTCATTGGGTCTGGCTCTGGCGGCTGTGCAAGGGAATCCGGCTCGTTGGCCGGCAAAATCGCGTCCGCCCTAGCTCAAATCGGGCGTGTGGTCAAACAAGCGCCGATGTTCCTTCAGCGCATAGGTGTCGGTCATGCCTGCCAGGAAATCCGCCACGGCGCGCGCCTTGATGCGGTCCTGCGCTCTATCGAGTCCTTCGCGCCAGCCGTCCGGCATGGCGCGCGGCGCGGCGAAATAGAAGTCGAACAGGTCGCGCACGATCCGTTCGGCATCGGCCCGCACCCGCATGACCTCGCTGTGCCGGTAAAGGTGCTTGTAGAGAAAGGCTTTCAACTCCTTCTCGGTCGCGGCCATGCCGGCCGAGAAGGTCACCATCGTCTCGCCCGCCGCCCGCACCGCGTCGGCGCTCTCGGGCTTTAGCCGCTCGAGGTTGGCGTGGGTGGAGGCAATCACGTCCTCGACCATCATAGTGATCTGCCGCCGCATCAGCTCGTGGCCGGTGCGCACCGGATCGAGCGCCGGGTAGCGCGCTCGTACGCTCGCCAGGATCGAGCCCGGCAAGGTGACGTCCTCCAGCATGTCGAGCGTCAGGAAGCCCGACCGCAGACCGTCGTCGATGTCATGGGTGTTGTAGGCGATGTCGTCGGCGATCGCCGCGCATTGCGCCTCGATGCCGGCGAACCGGTCGAGCTCGAGATCGTGCAATTGCGAATAGTCACGGATCGCCTGCGGCACCGGGCCCTTCAGCCCCTGCCCTTTGGCATTCGTCAATGGCCCGTTGTGCTTGACCAGCCCCTCCAGCGTCTCCCAGGTGAGGTTCAGACCGTCGAACTCGGCATAGCGCCGCTCCAGCCGCGTCACCACGCGCAGCGACTGCGCATTGTGGTCGAAGCCGCCCCAGGCGGCCATCTTCTCGTTCAACGCCTCCTCGCCGGTATGGCCGAACGGCGTATGGCCAAAATCATGCACCAGCGCCACCGCCTCCGCCAGATCCTCGTCGCCGCGCAGCGCCCGCGCCAGCGCGCGTGCGATCTGCGCCACTTCGATCGAATGCGTCAGCCTCGTGCGGTAGTGGTCGCCCTCATGCGCGACGAACACCTGCGTCTTGTGCTTCAGGCGGCGGAAGGCGGTCGAATGGATGATGCGGTCGCGATCGCGCTGGAACGGCGTGCGGGTCGGGCTTTCGGCCTCCTCGAACAGGCGGCCGCGCGAGCGCGCGGGATCGCTGGCATAGGCGGCGCGCGGCCGGTAGCCGAACCCTATGTCGCCGAGAGCATCCTTGCCCTGCCGCACGTCCATTCACCCACCAGTTGACTTGGCCCCGCCCGCTTCATACCTATCATATGAAACCGAAAGCAAGGTGACGCCGATGGGCGCGGATGCCAAGACTGCCATGAAGGTCGAGATGACCGACGCCGCCGCCAAGCGGATCGCCAGGATCGTTTCCGGCGAGCCGGGCAAGACGGCGCTGCGCGTCTCGGTCGAAGGCGGCGGCTGCTCCGGCTTTTCCTACAAGTTCGACCTCGTCGACACGCGCAACGACGACGACGTCGCCATCGAGAAGGACGGCGCCACCGTGCTGATCGACGACCTGTCGCTGGTCTATATGGGCGGCTCGGTGATCGACTTCGTCGACGACCTGATGGGCCAGTCGTTCCAGATCAGGAACCCCAATGCCGTCGCCTCCTGCGGCTGCGGCACCAGTTTCTCTGTTTAGCAGAAATCGGATGCCTGCGATCGGCGCGGTCCGTCAGGTCGCGCTCTCGGCCGGCCGCGATCTCGACATCACGCTCGCCTTCTGGCGTGACGTGCTCGGCATGGGCGTGCATGCGCGCTACGATCCGCCGGGCATCGCCTTCATCATGGCCGGCGACGTGCGCCTGTTCTTCACCGATGGCGTGCCGGCGGGCATCGTCTATCTCGACATTACCGGCCTCGAAGCCTTCCATGCGCAGGCGAAGGCCGCGGGCATTCCCTTCACCGCGCCGCCGGCACTCGTCCATCGCGACACCGAGGGCCAGTTCGGTCCGGCGGGGGAAAGCGAGTGGATGGCCTTCCTAAAGGACCCGGCAGGCAATACGATCGGCCTCGTCGAACGCCTCCCGTCCGAAGATCCCAAGGGCAATCCATGAAAATCGTCACCTGGAACATCAACGGCGTGCGCGCCCGCATCGGCAACCTCACCCACTGGCTGACCGAAAGCGCGCCCGACATCGTCTGCCTGCAGGAGATCAAATCGGTCGACGAACAGTTCCCGCGCGCCGAGGTCGAGGCGCTCGGCTACAATGTCGAGACCCATGGCCAGAAGGGCTTCAACGGCGTCGCCCTCCTGTCGAAGCTGCGCTTCGACGAAGTTATCAAGGGCCTGCCCGGCGATGACGAGGACGAGCAGGCGCGCTTCATCGAGGGCGTGTTCTCGACCGACAGGGGCGCGCTGCGTGTCGCCTCGCTCTATCTGCCGAACGGCAATCCGATCGACGACGAGAAGAAGTTCTCCTACAAGCTGTCCTGGATGGCGCGGCTGGAGAGGTGGGCGCAGGAGCGGCTGCGGCTCGAGGAGGCGCTGGTGCTGGCCGGCGACTACAATGTCATCCCCGAAGCCGCCGACGCCCGGTTCCCGGACAACTGGCTGGGCGACGCGCTGTTCCAGCCGCAGACGCGGCAGGCCTTCCGTCGGCTGAAGAACCTCGGCTTCACCGAAGCAGTGCGCGCCGTCACCGATTCGTCCGATGTCTACACGTTCTGGGACTATCAGGCCGGCGCCTGGCAGAAGAACAACGGCATCCGCATCGACCACCTGCTTTTGTCGCCCGAAGCCGCCAACCGTTTTTCCTCGGCCTCGGTCGAAAAGCATGTCCGCGCCTGGGAGAAGCCATCCGACCACGTGCCGGTGGCGATCGAACTGGCGCTGCAGCCCGCCTGACGGCTACTCACGCAAATCTCCGCAAAACCCTGATATCGCCACAAATTGCGCGTTTGATGCGACTTGCTGCGGGGGTTCGATGGCGATCCGGTTTGTTCTTTGCTCGGCTGGTCTTGTGTTGGCGTTGATCGCGCCGGCACCGGTGCTTGCCGCCCAGGCATGCCTTGCCAACGGCAAATCGTTCAAGATTGGTGAGACCGCCTGCCTGACGATTGCCGGCGAAAGCCACCTCGCCCGCTGCGACATGGTTCTCAACAACACCTCGTGGACCAAGATCCATGACGACTGCCGGGGCACGACCCCGCCGGTCATGACCACGCCGATCTCGACGCCTGCGCCAAGCATGGTGCCGACGGAACCGACCGAGAACTGATTTACCTGGGGTGACTTGGCAGCGGCGCGGCTTACTGGTCGCCGCCGCCCTTCGTCAGGATGTCGTCGGCCAGGGAGATGGCCGTGCGGCGGTCGGCTTCGCCGGCGGCGGCGAAGGCCTCTTCCTGCATGCTGCGGATCCACGGCTGGTCGGCCGGTGCGGCACGCTCGAGTGCGGCCGTCATCATCGCCAGGCCGCGCACCACCTTGCCGCTCTGGAACAGGAGGTTGCCGAGCGTCGCCTGCGCGCCGGCATGGCCCTTCTCGGCCGCCAGTTGGAGCCAGCGCCCGGCCTGCTTGACGCTTGCCTTGACGCCGCCCTCGCCCTTCAGGAACATCTGCCCGATCTCGAATTGGGCGTTCGGATTGCGGTAGTTGGCGGCCGCGCGCATGTAGTATTCCTGCGCCGCGACCTCGTTCTCCGTGACGGGGCTGCCGGGTATGCCCTTGCGCAGATAGTCGCCGAGCGCCACCAGCGCGTCGGAGACATAGCTCTCCTCCGGCGAACCCGGCTCGACATCCTGGTCGACGATCTCCGAGAAGAACTTGAAGGCCGCATAGTCGTCGCGTGCCACGCCGTCGCCTTCGGCATACATGCGCGCAAGCTTCCAGGTGGCGCCAATCTGGCCGTTCTCGGCGGCGTATTTATAAGCCTCGACCGCCTGGTCCTTGTGGCCGTTCTTGTAGGCGGAAAAGCCGAACTGGAACACCGCCCACGGGCTGGACTGCGGCTTCACGCCGGTCTTGTCGTCGAATACCTTGTCGTCGAAGGCCATGGCTTGGCCCACGGCGCCCAAGGTCGCCACAGCGACCAGTGCCGAAAAGACAGACGACCTCAACACCTCAGATATCCGCATAGCAATGTGTTTCTTTCGCACCGCCCGGGTGGGTCACCGCGCCGTCGCGGGCCGATCCGACCGTCTGCGCATATTTCCAGATCGCGCCCGACTGATAGTCGGTCTTGCGCGCCTTCCACGTCTTCTTCCTCGCCGCCAGCTCGGCGTCGGACAGCGCCACCTCGATCGTGCCGTTGACCGCATCGATCGAGATCACGTCACCGTCCCTGATGAGCCCGATCGGACCGCCGATAGCCGCCTCCGGCCCGACATGGCCGATGCAGAAGCCGCGCGTCGCGCCCGAGAACCGTCCGTCGGTGATCAGCGCCACCTTGCCGCCCATGCCCTGACCGTAGAGAGCCGCCGTCGTCGACAGCATTTCCCGCATGCCCGGACCGCCGCGCGGACCCTCGTAGCGGATGACGAGAACCTCGCCTTCCTTGTAGTTGCGCTGCGTGACCGCTTCGAAGCACTCCTCTTCCGAATCGAAGCAACGCGCCGGACCCGAGAATTTCAGTTCCGACATGCCCGCGACCTTCACGATCGCGCCTTCGGGGGCAAGGTTGCCCTTCAGGCCCACGACACCGCCTGTCTTGGTGATTGGCCGGTTGGCGGGACGGACCACATCCTGGCTGTCATTCCAGGCAACATGCTGCATGTTTTCGGCCAAAGTACGGCCGGTCACGGTCATGCAATCGCCATGCAGGTAACCATGGTCGAGCAGTGTCTTCATCAACAGCGGAATGCCGCCGGCCTCGAACATGTCCTTGGCGACATATTTGCCGCCGGGCTTGAGATCGGCGATGTAAGGTGTCTTCTCGAAGATCGCGGCGACGTCGAAGAGGTCGAACTTGATCCCGGCCTCATGCGCGATCGCCGGCAGGTGCAGCGCGGCATTGGTCGAGCCGCCGGTGGCGGACACGACGGTCGCGGCGTTCTCCAGCGACTTCAGCGTGATGATGTCGCGTGGCCGGATGTTCTTCGCGATCAGCTCCATAACCTTTTCGCCGGAGGCGTAGTTGAAGCGGTCGCGCATCTCGTAGGGTGCCGGCGCGCCGCAGGAATAGGGCAGCGCCAGGCCGATCGCCTCGGCGACGGTGGCCATCGTGTTGGCGGTGAACTGGGCGCCGCACGAGCCGGCCGACGGACAGGCTGCCTGTTCGATCTCGAGCAGTTCGGCGTCGCTGATCGTGCCGACCGAATGCTGGCCGACCGCCTCGAACACGTCTTGCACGGTGATCTGCCGGCCGCGATAGCTGCCGGGAAGGATCGAGCCGCCATAGATGAAGATCGATGGCACGTTGAGGCGCACCATGGCCATCATCATGCCGGGCAGCGACTTGTCGCAACCGGCAAGACCGACCAGCGCGTCGTAGCAATGGCCGCGCATGGTCAGCTCGACGGAATCGGCGATCACCTCGCGCGACACAAGCGACGATTTCATGCCCTGGTGGCCCATGGCGATGCCGTCGGTGACGGTGATGGTGCAGAACTCGCGCGGTGTGCCGTTGGCGGCGGCGACGCCTTTCTTGACCACCTGCGCCTGACGCATCAGCGAGATGTTGCAGGGTGCCGCCTCGTTCCAGCAGCTGGCGACGCCGACCAGCGGCTGCGCGATCTCGGCCGCCGACAATCCCATGGCGTAGAGGTACGAGCGATGCGGCGCGCGCGCCGGACCCACGGTCACGTAGCGGCTGGGCAGCTTGGCCTTGGAGATAACTCTGGCGTCCATACTCGTCCTTGCCGCGGGCGGTGCGGCCTGCCCCATCGCCGAGCCTTTTGGCGCGTGTCCCGAGACCATTTCGAGGTGCGCCGGGTTTATGGCGGGAAATGGGCAATCCCCCTGGCCGGAACTGTAGCGCTGGGGTTGTTCATAAAGTGTTGCTAAAACGTCACAATTGTGAGGGGCGCGGGATGTGCGGCGAATCTGCACCGCGGCGAGATTGGTGCGGCTACGGCGACGCCCGCACGCCTGACGGCACCAACGAAAAAGGCCGGGCAATGCCCGGCCTTTTGTGTTCAGTTTGAAGGGCTTACCACTTCACCTTAAACGAGGTGGAGACGGCGGAAACAAGGTCGTTGCCGAAGTCGGCGGTATAGTCGGTGCCGTAGGTGACGCCGTCGCTGCCGACGACAGGATGTATCGACCCGCTGGTGAGCACGCCCAGCGCGCCACCGAAACGGAGCTCGATGTTCTGGGTCGGCGTGTACGCCACGCCGCCGCTGATGGTCCAGGTGTCGGTCTGGGCGCTGAGGCCGGTGGTGGTACCACGATCCCAGGTAAGAACTGCCGCACCGCTCCACTGATCGTTGAACTTGTGGCCGATGCCGCCGGAGACAGTCCATCCGTCCCTGTAGAGCAGATCCAATGACGTCGCGCGAACCACGCTGGTGGTGGTGCAGGCAAACACGCCCTTCGTCGCAGTCGGGCAGAACGGAATGCTCTGCAATTGGCTCCAGTTCATCCACTTGATGGAGCCGAAGGCCAGCCATCCTGGCGCGATACCAGACTGCAGCTTCAGTTCCACCGAGTCCGGCACTTCAGAGGAGCCATAGACATTGGTTACGGTACCTAGCAGCGGATTTGTCGGATCGATGATGCTGGAAACCTGGGTCAGGTCGAGCGTTCCGGCGAGGTTGTCGAGCTTCACCGCCGAATTGTAGACCAGGCTGGCGCGCAGAGCGATTTCCGGAATCTCATAGGCGACACCGGCACGCCATCCCCAGCCATCTCCCTCGAGATCGAGGCGTCCTATGCCCGTGCCCAAGAATGCCGGGAGAGGAGCAACCAACTGCTCCTTGAAGCCCGAAACATCCTCGTGAAATACGCCGCCAAGAACCCGAAACTGACCTTTGCCAAGGTCCATCTTGTACGAGCAGGTTGCGCCCAGCGCTTCGCTCTTTACCTTGGTTATGATATTGCCGTTCGCACCGGCCCAATTGGCGCCGGGATTGCTGAACGCTCCGATCGGTTGGCCGTAGTCGCCGAGGCAATCGACAGGGCCCATGCCGATCTTGATGCCGGCACTTGGCACCCAGTAGCTTTCGGTATCGCGGGCGGAGTTGGATGCGCCCAACAAATTAAGCGGCCCATTTGTCGGGTCGATGTCCACCACGTTCTTCAGGTCTCGTTGCGGCATCACATAGGTGGCGGAAGCCTCGCCGGTGACCTGCGCTGGATCGAACAGCAGGTCGATGTCGTAACCGCCGCGTTCCAGGCCGCCGGCATGCGCGGAACCG
Source organism: Mesorhizobium sp. M4A.F.Ca.ET.020.02.1.1 (assembly GCF_004022645.1). Taxonomy (NCBI): domain Bacteria; kingdom Pseudomonadati; phylum Pseudomonadota; class Alphaproteobacteria; order Hyphomicrobiales; family Phyllobacteriaceae; genus Mesorhizobium; species Mesorhizobium sp. M4A.F.Ca.ET.020.02.1.1. The sequence continues at coordinate 7,690 of NZ_RZOI01000205.1, forward strand.
ATCGCGGCCAGCGAAAAGCACCCCGCCCCCAGCAGTGCTTTCAAACGCAAATTGTTCATGGATATCCTCCCCGAAATACTAGTGGATCAAGCTAGAACCAATTCGGGTTAACGGCGCAACAATGAATTCAGGAGGCGTACATGTACACCTTGGCCGGCTTCCTTTCGGGCCTATCGGCCTATGCCGCCGCCTAGCCGAAAAATGGCTTTGCCGGGGCAACTCGGCGGAAAAAATCTGTGAAACCTGTCACAAAAAGCTCAAAAACAAGGCCTTTCGGGGCTATTTGGCCCCATTGTTACATTATGGCAACAATGGGGCTAAAACTTTCCGTTTACGTCAAAATTAACGCAACGGCATGGCCGTTTTCGAGGCAATTAACCTACCGGAAACCTGCCTGCTAGTAGAGGCGAATCTTGACTTCAGCCGGCGTCGCGCACCCGGGTCAACGCCACCGAAAGCTTCTCTTGCGCCTCGCGGTATTCGTCGAGTTTTTCACGCTCGGCCTCGACCACTTCTTCCGGCGCGTTGGCGACGAATTTCTCGTTCGACAGCTTCTTGTGCAGGCGGGCGATCTCCTCGGTCACCTTGGCCAGTTCCTTCTGCAGCCGCGCCGCTTCCGCCGCGAGGTCGATCAGGCTGCCGAGCGGCAGGCACACCGTCGCCTCGTTGAGCACCATCTGCGCCGAGCCCTTCGGCGGCGCGTCGACCAGCGCGATGTCGCCGACGCGCGCCAGCCGCTTGATGGCCTGGGCGTGGCGCTCCAGCCGCTCTTGCGT
>NZ_RZOI01000206.1:0-8428 GCF_004022645.1 Mesorhizobium sp. M4A.F.Ca.ET.020.02.1.1
GGCTAGGGTCGCTTCGAGGTCGGCTTTGACCGGCACGGCCATTTCGGCCGCACCCGTCGGCGTCGGCGCCCGCATGTCGGCCGCGAAGTCGATCAGCGTCCAGTCCGTCTCGTGCCCGACGGCTGATATCACCGGGATGCGCGAGGCGGCGACCGCTCGCGCCAGACTTTCATCGTTGAAGCCCCAAAGGTCCTCGAGGCTGCCCCCGCCACGCGCCACGATCAGCACGTCGGGGTGGGGGATGGCGCCATCCCGGGTAAGCGCGTTGAAGCCATTGACCGCGCCAGTCACCTCCGTGCCGGCCGTCTCGCCCTGCACCCTGACCGGCCAGACCAGAACGTGCAGCGGGAAGCGATCCTTGATGCGGTGAATGATGTCGCGGATCACCGAGCCGGTCGGCGAGGTGACGACGCCGATGACGCTGGGCATGAACGGCAGCCGCCGCTTGCGGCCGGCATCGAACAGGCCTTCCGCCTGCAGCCGGCGCGTGCGCTCCTCGAGCAGCGCCATCAGCGCGCCGGCCCCGGCCGGTTCCAGATTGTCGATGACGATCTGGTAGTTGGACTTGCCGGGATAGGTCGTCAGCCTACCGGTGGCGATCACTTCCATCCCTTCCTCTGGACGGAATTTCAGCCGGCTCATCGTGGTCTTCCAGACCACGGCATCGAGCCGCGCGCGGTCGTCCTTCAACGCGAAATAGGCGTGGCCGGACGAGTGCGGGCCGCGATAGCCGGAAATCTCGCCGCGCACCCGCACATTGCCGAACGCGTCCTCCACCGTGCGCTTCAGCGCGCCGGAAATCTCGCTCACCGTGTATTCGGTGGCGTTGCTGCGTGATTCGGACGTGTCGCTCATCGGCCGATTGAGGGGCGGTTGCCTGTCCGCGTCAAGGCGGCGCTCAATCCTCGCTAATACAATAACGCGATCTTAAGCCCGATTTGCTTTGAGTTCGCCGTAACGCAGCCGGCCAGGAACGCATGAGCGCACGCGCAAGCCAAAGCCCATTGACGCATCAGGTCACGCTGACCGTGTTGATGCTGGCCGCCTTTGCGCTGGCCATGGTCGTCGGCTTTGGTTTCTATGCCACCGCCCAGGCCGACCATGTCTCGCTCGAACGGCAAAAGATATTCTTCGCCAATGGCTTGAAGGATCAGATCGCGGCGGTCGAGCGCGAGCAGGAGAGCGTGACCGTCTGGGATGATTCCATCATCAACGTGAAGGCGGGAAACCAGGCCTGGATAGAGGAGAACCTCAGCGTCTGGATGTACTCCTATTACGGCCACAACCGGGTCTATGTGCTGGATGCCGCAAACCGTCCGGTACACGCCATGCGGGAAGGCAAGGTGCTCGACCCGTCCGTCTATGGCGAGGATGAGCCCGAATTGCGGCCCACCATCGAAAGGCTGCGCGCAAAGATGGCCGAGCCGCCGAGTGAGGTCGCTTCGGCCGCGCCGGCCAAGATGGTCGGCGAAGACCTGGTGTCGCTCGGCGGCAAGCCGGCCATACTCAGCATCATGCCGCTCGTCCCCAGCACGAACCGGCTCACCCAGGCACGGGGCAGCGAATACCTCCACATCTCGGTCGAGTTCATCAACGACGCGGTCATCGGCAAGATTGCCGAAAAATACCTGCTGGCCGGCGCGCATCTGCTGCCGCTCTCGCAAACCAGCGGCTCGGCCGCCATTCCGCTGGTCGATTCTCGCGGCGTCATTCTCGGCTATATCGGCTGGGATCAGGAACGTCCCGGTCTGACGCTGGTGCGCAAGGCTGCCCCTGCCTTGATCGTCGGCCTGCTGCTCGCGGCGAGCGTGCTTGCATTCCTGCTGCGGCGCCTGCGCCGCGCCTCTTCGGCGCTGCAAACCAGCCAGGATCGGGCGCAGTATCTCGCCTTCCACGACACGCTCACCGGCCTGCCCAACCGGGCCCTGTTCGAGGATCGGCTGCGGCAGGCCATGCTCAGGACCGGGCAGGCCGGTCACGACATTGGGAAAGTGGCGCTGCTCTATCTCGACCTCGACCGCTTCAAGCATATCAATGACACGCTCGGTCATCCGGCGGGCGACGAGCTCGTGCGCCAGACTGCGGCCAGGCTCCAGCACACCATTCGTGAAGTCGATACCGTGGCGCGGCTGGGGGGTGACGAGTTCGCGCTGATCCTCATCGACATCCGCGATATCCGCGCCGCCGAGGACATTGCCGAGCGGCTGCTGCAGAAGTTGCAGGAGCCGTTCAAGCTCATCGACGACCAGGTCTTCGTCAGCGCCAGCATCGGCATCGCGCTGTCGGCCGAGGCCGAGACCGATGCCGATGACCTGCTGCGCAAGGCCGACATCGCGCTTTACGAGGCCAAGAAGAACGGCCGTGGCCGGCACCAGGTCTTCGCCGGCGACATGGACGACCTTCTCTTACGCAAGCGCAAGGTTGAGACCGAGCTTCGCAAGGCCCTCGATGGCGGCACCGGCATCGGGCTCGCTTATCAGCCGGTGTTCGCGGCAAACGGCAAGACGATCCTCGGCGCCGAGGCGCTGATCCGCTGGGGGCATGAGGTGCATGGCGCTTTGCCGGCGGCGCAGTTCATCGCCATTGCCGAGGAGCGCGGCATGATCGGCCAACTCGGCGCATGGGTGCTGCAGGAAGCCTGCCGTTTCGCCGTGCGGACCGAACTGCCATGGCTCGCCGTCAATGTGTCGCCGTTGCAACTGCGCGACGCCGGCTTTGCCGAACAGGTTGCGTCGATCCTTGCCGACACCGGACTGGCGCCGCAGCGCCTGCAACTCGAGATCACCGAAAGTGTGCTTCTGGAGAACAGCGATGCCTCGAGGGCGGCTCTGGCCGCCTTGCGCCAGTCGGGCATCGGCATCGTGCTCGACGATTTCGGCACCGGCTATTCGTCGCTGAGCTATCTGCGCCGCCACGCCATCGACAAGCTCAAGATCGACCGCTCCTTCGTCCGGCTGCTCGACGGCGAAGGCAATGCGGCGGCGATCGTCAAGGCGCTGATCGACCTCGCCGTCGCGCTCGGCGTCGACGTCACCGCCGAGGGTGTCGAGACCGAGGCGCAGAAGATCCTGCTGGTCGCCATGGGATGCCGGCAGTTCCAGGGCTATTTCCTGTCGCCACCGCTCGAACCGGGCCAGTTGCTCGGTCTTTCCGGTCTGGCTTCGCCGGACGACGTCGTGCCGGCGGCCGCCCGGGCCTAGGGCATCTCTGACCCGGAAACAGGCCCTACCAGCCCGGCATGATCTGGTTTGCCTTGGTCCGCTTCATCTTGGTAAAGGCGAGCGCGGCGAAGTCGAAGTTTCCCGTCTCTTCGCCCAGCGGCACCGAGATGTTGTCGAGGCTTTCGCAGATGTGGCGGGCGAGCGCGTCGACGATCTCCGGCTGCGAGGTCTGGCCACGCATGATGCCGATGCGGCAGTCGGGCAGGGTGCCGAAGCCGTCGGCCTCGCCGAGCACGCGCATGCCGGGCCGCAGCGCGCATTCCGGTAGCACCGAGATCGCGAGGCCGGAAAGCACCGCGGCGGTGATGACGGTCGCCGAGAAACTCGAGAACAGGATGCGGTACTCGCGGTTCTGCCGGTCGAGCACGTCGACCGCGGCGCGGCGCCAGATACAGTTCGGCCGGCCGAAGGCCATCGGCAGGATTTCCTGCTCATGCGTGGCGTGGTTGGCCGAGGTCACCCACAACAGCGGCTCGCGCCGCACCACTTCCGACTGGCCGCGCGTGTCGTTGTGCGTCACCAGCGCCAGGTCGAGATTGCCGCGCTTGATGTGTTCGACCAGTCCGGGCGTCGGCTCGCAGATGACTGTCAGCTCGACCCGCGGGTTGGAGCGCGTGAAGCGCGCCATGATCTCTGGCAGGAAGCGGTCGGCATAGTCGTCCGGCGTGCCGATGCGGATGGTGCCTTCCAGTCGCTTGTCGTCGAAGGCGGCCAGCGTTTCCCGGTTGAGGAAGATCAGCCGCCTCGCATAGGAAAGCAGCCTGTCGCCTTCCTCGGTCAGCTTGTTGGTGCGGCCGTCCTTCTCGAACAGCGGCTTGCCGATCCGCTCCTCCAGCCGGCGCATCTGCATCGACACCGCCGACTGCGTCCGATGCACCTCTTCCGCCGCGCGGGTGAAGCTGCCGGTATCGGCGATCGAGATGAAGGTTTGCAACTGATCGAGATCGAGTGGCGCTTTCATCGGTCCAATCCATCATTGATGTTGATGCTAAAGATTAGAAACATTCGTTGGATTAATCAATCGCACCGTGGCACATTCTCCAACATCCACATGAAGGCATGTGAATCGAGACCGGAACGGCGCTCCTCCCAGCGACGTTTGCCCGGCTTCGCCCGCTCGACTCTGAAGGAGGACTGACATGACCACGTTTGATTTCGCCACCGAGACCTCGCGCATCACCACGCGTCCGTCCGTAGCGGCGCGCGTGGCCAATGCCATCGCTGATGCCTACCGCGCCTGGAAAAACCGCCGCCAATTCTATCGCCTCGGCGAGATGTCGGATGCCGAACTCGCCGATATCGGGCTGACGCGCGCCGACCTCCACGTCGCCGTCGCTGTGCCCTTCGGGCGTGACCCGACGGTGAAGCTGCGCGCCATCGCCAGCGACCGGGTCGGCTCGATCGAGGATCTCGCCCGCAAGGTGGCTTGATCCAGCCGGCTGGTGCATTCGGTCGCCCTGAACCTTTTCAAGGGGCGCGGCGACCAAGGTTCATGCAGGCTCCCCACTCCCTGCCGGTTCCCCCCGGCCTGCCTGCACGCTGCCCGGTCCTCCCAAGGACCGGGCTCTTCTTTTCGGGCTAACGTCGATCCATGCCGCGCTTGAACTGATCGAAGATCGATTCCATGCCCTTTTGGTACTCGTCGCGTTGCCGCGCGCCGGTCTCGAACATCTTACCGAACAGATCGTCGAACGGGTTCCTCGGCCTGCCGCTCGGGTTGGTCTGCGGTTGCGGCGCCTCGCGCTGCTGGGGTGCCTGCTGCTGTGGCACCGGCTGGCCGAACCCGCCGCCTCCGCTCTGACGCAGCATCTCCTCGAACATCTTGCCCAGCGGATTGTCGCCAAAGGGACTTTGCGTCTGTTGCGGCTGCGTCCGGCCTTGCGGCTGTTGCGCGCCGCCGAACATGTCCTGCAGGACCTTGCCGAGCGGATTGTCGCCATAGGGATTGGGCGCCTGCTGCGGCTGGCTCTGCGGCTGCTGCGCACCACCGCCGAACATGTCCTGCAGCACCTTGCCGAGCGGGTTGTCGCCATAGGGATTGGGCGCCTGTTGCGGCTGCTGCGCGCTGCCGCCCGCCTGCCGCATCATCTGCTCTATGATCTCGCCGAGCGGATTGCCGCCGCCTCCGAAGCCGCCCGCCGCCTGCATCTGGTTGGTGGTCTGCTTGAACAGCCCGCCCATCATCATCGAGGCCATCGCAGGCAGCATCTGCTGCAGCACCTGCTGGCTGAGACCGGTCGCTTGCGCGGCTTGGGCAGCCACGGCCCGCGACAGCTCCTTCGAGCCGAACAGATGGCCAAGAATGCCGTTGCCCTCGTTGATGCCTTGCGGCGAGAAGGCCCGGGTCGCGTCCTCGAAATATTTGGCGTGCTGGCCGCTCGCCATCGCGGTCATGAAGGCGCCGAGCCCGTAGGGGTCGGCCGTGTTGCGTTGCAGCCCTTGCGAAAAGGCAGGCAGCAGCGCCTCGACCGCGGCCTGGGTCTGCTGCATCGAAAGCCCGAACTGCTGAGCCAGCGCCTGCATGCCGGCGCCGTTCTGCGCCTGGGCGAATATGTCGAACAGGGAAGGCATTGGAATCTCCTCCGGGAACATCCTCGTTGGAGAAACCTAGTTCGTTTCCATCCTTGATTGAAGCGGCTTTTGCCGAAGCCTCAACCGGTCGGATGGCGAAGGGTCAGTAGGCATACTCCATGAACACCGGCTCGATCGAGCCGCCCCAGCGCGTGTGGTAGGCCGACAGCATCTCCTCGGCGCTTGTCGTGCCGCGCGCCACCACTTCGTCCAGCGTGTTGAGGAACGAGGTCTCGTCATAGCCATCACGGTTCCTGCGTGCGCGGTTCTTCAGCCCCGAGCGCGAGATGGAGAGCACGTCGCGCGCGACATCGCGCAAGGTCGTGTTGCGGAACGGCGCCGAAATGCCCAGCTCCGGCACGGCGTTGCGCATTGCCAGCACTTCCCTGTAGGTCCAGCTCGAGGTCAGCGCCTCGGCGGCGTCCAGCGCGGCCTCGTCATAGAGCAGCCCGACCCAGAAGGCCGGCAGCGCGCAGATGCGCCGCCACGGTCCGCCATCGGCGCCGCGCATTTCGAGGAAGCGCTTCAGCCTGACGTCGGGGAACAGCGTCGACAGGTGGTTTGCCCAATCGCCCATCGTCGGCAGCCCGTCCGGGACCTCATTGCGGGCGGCCCCTGTTATGAACTGGCGGAAGGTGATGTGCGTCATGTCGTGATAGTGGCCGTCGCGGATGACGAAATACATCGGCACGTCGAGCGCCCATTCGACATAGTCGGCGAAGCCGAAATCGGGCGAGAAGCAGAATTCGAGCAGGCCGGAGCGCTGGTTGTCGGTGTCGCGCCAGATGTCGCCGCGCCAGCTCTGCAGCCCGTTCGGTCGGCTTTCGGTGAAGGGCGAGTTGGCGAACAGCGCCGTCGACAGCGGCTGCAGCTTGAGCGAGACCTGCATCTTGCGGCGCATGTCCGCCTCGCTCTCGAAGTCGAGATTCACCTGGATGGTGCAGGTGCGGTACATCATGTCGAGGCCCTTGGTGCCGATCTTCGGCATGTAGCGGGTCATGATCTCGTAGCGCGACTTCGGCATTTTGGGCGTTTCGGCGAGCGACCATTTCGGGCTGCCGCCGAGCCCGAGGAAGCGGATGCCGAGCGGCTCGGCGATTTCGCGCACCTGCGCAAGATGCGCATTGCCCTCGCGGCAGGTCTGGTGGATCGACTCCAGCGGCGCGCCGGAGAGCTCGAACTGGCCGCCCGGCTCAAGCGAGATCGCGCCCTGGCCGGTCGGCTCGACCAGGCCAATGATGCGACCGTCATCGATGATCGGATCCCAGCCGAGCTTTTGCTGCATGCCCTCTAGAATGGCGCGGATGCCGCGCTCGCCGCCATAGGGCACCGGCGCATTGCCGTCGACATAGAACGGAAACTTCTCGTGCTCGGTGCCGATACGCCATTGGTCGCGCGGCTTATTGCCGGCGGCCAGGTAGGCGACAAGTTCGTCGACGCCCTCGATGGGCCGGAAATCGGTCGTGTCGCGCGCCATCAGAAGCCCTCCCGACGCGTGATCCCCAAGACCGATCATGCGCCAAACCATAGTGCTACAGCGTTCCTTGTGCGCACAAAAGAGCGCGGCGCTATAGGCGGCCGAACGACCGCCGGCGCTAGATGGACGAAATGTCAGTAGCCGATCAAGCGAAAAATCCTGAGCCAGGGCTCAACTCGAATTGATCACCAATCACCGATTGTCGCCTGGATCACCGCAAGCGCGGCCACCGCGGCCGTGTCGGCGCGAAGGATGCGCGGCCCGAGCGGGATGGCGGTGACGAAAGGCAGCGCCCTCAACATCTTGCGCTCGTCGTCGGAAAAGCCGCCCTCCGGTCCGACCAGCAGGCCGAGCTTGGTCTCGTCGACCGCCTGCAGCGCCGGCAGCGGATTGTTGGTCGAGGCATCCTCGTCGCAGAAGATCAGCCGCCGTTCCTTGTCCCAGCCTGTCAGCAGGCGTTCGAATTTTTCCGCCTCGCGCACCTCAGGCACCGCCAGGATGCCACATTGTTCGGCCGCCTCCACGACATTGGCGCGCAGCCGCTCGATGCCTGGCTTGGCCACTTGCGTGTGTTGCGTAATCACCGGCTGCAGGATACCGGCACCCATCTCGACCGCCTTCTGCACCAGATAGTCGAGCCGTCCCTGCTTCAGCGGCGCGAAGCAGTAGACGAGATCGGGCAGCGGCGGCTGCGGCCGCTGCAGGGAGGCAACCTTCAGCCGAACCGCCTTTTTGGACTTTGCCGCGATCGCCGCCGACCACTCGCCGTCGCGGCCGTTGAACACCAGGAGCTCCGCGCCTTCGCCGAGCCGCAGCACATGCATCAGGTAATGGCTTTGCTGTGGCCCGGCATCGAATTCAATGCCGGTTCCGAGATCGTCAGGCACGAACAGCCGCTGCATCTTGTAATTGGCGCGCATGGCCGAGCAATGGGCGAGGCGGTGTTTGCCGTCAAGCCTCGGCGGAAGGGTGCCATGCCGGCACGTAGCCTTGCCGCAGCACCGAAATGGTGGTCGCCGGTGTCAGCAGCCGGAGTGGCCGGCCGGCCAGATCGCCAAAAGCGGCCGGCGCGCCATAGCCAGCGAACGACCAGCGCAGCGCTTGGCCGCCGTGCAGGGCATAAGCCGCGTTGCCGTCAGCAACCATGACGCCATCGGGC
>NZ_RZOI01000207.1:0-8390 GCF_004022645.1 Mesorhizobium sp. M4A.F.Ca.ET.020.02.1.1
GCTTGCAGTGGTACTCGATGTCGATGCCGTATTTCTCGGTCAGGCGCTGCAGCAGGTAGCGGGCCATCCACATCTGGTCGGCGGCCTTCTTGGAGCCCTTGCCGAAAATCTGGAATTCCCACTGGCCCTTGGCCACTTCGGCGTTGATGCCTTCGTGATTGATGCCTGCCGCGAGGCACTGGTCGAGATGCTCCTCGACGATCTGGCGCGCGACCGAGCCGACATTCGAATAGCCGACGCCGGTGTAGTACGAGCCCTGCGGCGCCGGATAGCCGCTCTCCGGGAAGCCGAGCGGACGGCCGTCCTTGTAGAAGAAGTATTCCTGCTCGAAGCCGAACCAGGCGCCCTCGTCATCGAGGATGGTGGCGCGCTTGTTGGAGACATGCGGCGTCACGCCATCGGGCATCATCACTTCGCACATCACCAGCACGCCGTTCGTGCGGGCCGGATCCGGGAACACGGCGACCGGCTTCAGCACGCAGTCGGAGCTGTGGCCTTCGGCCTGCTGAGTCGAGGAGCCGTCGAAGCCCCACAGCGGCAGCTGCTCGAGCGTCGGGAACTCGGCAAATTCCTTGATCTGGGTCTTGCCGCGAAGATTGGGGACCGGGGTGTATCCGTCGAGCCAGATATACTCGAGCTTGTATTTGGTCATTCTAGAGCCTCTCGTTGCTTGATCACCGCGCAGGGCGACGACGCATGGCCGGGCTGAGCCGACCTGCCGATCGTTAAAAAGCAATTCGTGTGCCACACTTGTCCCGGTGGGTGCGGCAAAATGGTCAAAGCTAAGCGTTGAATTTGCTGAGCCGTCTCAGTGATGCGCCCGGATCGATCAGAAGCATTATTTGCATAAATAATAGGCAAATACTGATCTTTTTGTGGGCATATTGCTTAAATGAGTCGCACGACCTATCTTGGAAACAGATGAATCGACTGGCTCCTGGAGAAGAAGGCAGATCGCCAATGCAAGTCACCCCGTCCCGTCCGTCGGCGAAGATTTTGATGTTCCCTCTGGCAGGGCGCAAAGCTGCCTCAAATTTAGGCGCAAAGGCCAAGTTCGCGGCAGAGCTTGCCTCGCTGCGCAACACGCATGCCGATTTTGACGGCTGGTACCACGAAGCGGCGATCGAGGAAGAAGAAGGCCAGCGGCAGAAGAGCTGAGTCTCCCGCAAACTTGCGAATGGAAAAAGCCCGGCGTGATCGCTCACGCCGGGCTTTTTTGTATCGCAGCCGACCGGCTACTGCTTGGTGTGCAGGTCGGTGCCGAGCGTGTCCCTGACGAAGATCATGCCAATGATCAGCGACATCGCCGCGATCACCACCGGATACCAGAGGCCATAGTAGATGTCGCCCTTGTAGGCGCTGAGCGCGAACACTGTCGCCGGCAGAAGGCCGCCGAACCAGCCATTGCCGATGTGGTAGGGCAGCGACATACCGGTATAGCGGATGCGGGTCGGGAACATCTCGACCAGGATTGCTGCGATCGGTCCGTAGACCATGGTCACGAAAAGCACGAGGATGAACAGGATGCCGATGGTCATCGGCCAGTTCACCGCGGCCGGATCGGCGAACATGGCGAAGGCGCCGCCGCCCGGAATGTTGTAGACGGTGATCTCAGGCGCACCCGCCGCCTCATCCTTGGTCAGCAGCTTGTCCTTAACCGCCTGGTCGACCGCAACGGTCGTCTTCTCGCCGCCGCGGATCGCCGCCGCGTCGAGCTTGAGCTCGGGATTGGCCGCGATGAAGGCGTCGAGCTTCTGGTCCGGAACCTTGATCGCCGCGCGCTTCAGCGGATAGCCGCCATCCCGCAACGACATGTTGACCGCCTTGACGAAAGCGGCGTCCTTGGCCTTGGCCTGATCGCCTGCGGCAACGGCATCGTAGGATTCCACCGTCTCGTTGCCGATCTTGACCGAGGCGGCCGTCCCGGGTGCCGCCGTGGCGACCACGTCATAAGGCACCGAGTTCTTGGTCAGGAACGAGGTGGCGATGTCGCAGGATGTCGTGAACTTCGCCGTACCGACCGGGTTGAACTGGAACTTGCAGTCGCCGGGTGCCGCGGTCACCGTCGCGCGGGTGTTCTGCTGCGCGGCGGCAAGAGCCGGATTGGCCGCCTTGGTCAGCGCCTTGAACAGCGGGAAGGTGCAGACGATACCCAAAGCGAGGCCGGCCATGATGATTGGCTTGCGGCCGATCTTGTCGGAGAGCCAGCCGAACACGACGAAGAAGATCGAGCCGACGGCAAGCGCGATCGCGATCATGATGTTGACCGACTGCGGGTCGACCTTCAGCACGTTCTGCAGGAAGAACAGCGCGTAGAACTGGCCGTTATACCAGATCACGGCCTGGCCGGCGGTGAGGCCGAGCAGCGCCAGCAGCGCGATCTTGGCGTTCTTCCACTGGCCAAAGGCTTCCGAGAGCGGTGCCTTCGAACCCTTGCCTTCTTCCTTCATGCGCTGGAAGGTCGGCGATTCCGAGAGCGACAGTCGGATCCAGATCGAGATGGCAAGCAGCACGAAGGAAACGATGAAGGGAATGCGCCAGCCCCAATCGGCATAGGTTTCCTTGCTCATCGAACCCTGGACGATGAGGATGACGATCAGCGACAGGAACAGGCCGAGTGTCGCGGTCGTCTGGATCCAGGAGGTGTAGAAGCCGCGGCGATCGTCGGGCGCGTGTTCGGCGACATAGGTCGCGGCGCCACCATACTCGCCGCCGAGCGCCAGGCCCTGCAGCATGCGCAGCCCGATCAGGATAATCGGTGCGGCGATGCCCCAACTGGCATAGCCGGGCAAGAGGCCGACCAGGAAGGTCGACAAGCCCATGATCGTCATGGTGACTAGAAAGGTGTATTTGCGGCCGACAAGATCGCCGATGCGGCCGAACAGCAAGGCGCCGAAGGGGCGGACCAGGAAGCCGGCGGCGAAGGCAAGCAGCGCGAAAATGTTGCGCGTCGCTTCCGGCGCCGACGAGAAGAATGTGGCGCCGATGAAAGCCGCCAGCGAGCCGTAAAGATAGAAATCGTACCATTCGAAAACGGTGCCGAGCGAGGAAGCGAAGATGACTTTCTTCTCTTCCCGCGTCATGCCGCGGCTTGTTCCGCCGGCGGTCGATGCCATTGCCATTGATATGTCCTCCCGTGGGATCCCGTCTGTCCTCGATGGCTGCGCCACCGCCCGCAACTCCTCCGAACGCGGACTCAAAAACGCAGCTACGGGCGAAAAAATGACAGAAAGCGCCGGGCAACGGCAGAGCGACGATGGGATTATGACTTTCGTATTAGGTGCAGTGCGAAAGCAGAGCGCGGCCTCAGGCTTTCAGCGCGTCGAGCAGGCTGACTGCGGCCATCATGTCGCGCTTGCGGGCCGAGCGGCGCGCCACGGCCTCGGCGTCCTGGCCCCAATGCTCGATCTGCCAGTCCTCATCGACATGGCCGGCGGCCCAGGCTGCTTCGCCGTCGAGTTCGCCGAAGTCGACGGCGAGCGCCAACAGCGCCGAGCCCGTCAGCGAGGTCATGACATGGATGGCGGCGAGCCGCATGGGCTCGATGCGCTGCGCAAGATGGGCGCGGAGAACGGCAATGGTCTCGCGCGGCTGCTCGACATGAACGATGCCTTCGGCGAGATGGAAGCGGGCGCCAAGCGCGCTGCGCGCCCAGTCGATGACCGGATCCCAAAGCTGGTTCTGTCGGTCGACCAACCCTTGCGGACCGTCGGCGCGGTAGCACAGCAGATCGGACGAGGCGAAGCGCAGGATGTCCTCCAACACCGCTTGCGGATCGCTGGCGACGCCGTCAATGGCGGTGTTGACGAGGCGCATGACCGGCATGGCCACTGGATCGATGACCTCGCCTTGCGCGTCGAACTCGCCGGCGACCAGGGCCGCCGCCTTCTCGGTCGGCAGCGCCAGCAACGCCCTGCCCGGCGTGCGCACCGGTCTACCGTCGAGATGGACGGCAAAGCCCTCTTCCGCCGGCACGACCGCAACGGCCTTGTAGAAGCGCTTCGGCAGCGGCGTCTTCATCTGGATCTGGGCGCGGCGCACGGGATCGGGATCGGAAAGCTGCTTTCCCGCTTCGAGGTCGTTGAGGATGTCACGCATGTCGGAACTCTCTAACCCAGGATTTGCTTGCGCGCCGGCCGGTTGACGATGATAAGGCCAGCGGCGACCAGGCCAAGCGCCAGGAAAATCCTGACCGTCGGCGGCTCGCCCAAAAGCACCGCGCCGCACAAGACACCGAAGGCTGGCGACAGGAAGGCGAAACTCGACAAGCCCGCCGCCGGATAGCGCGTCAGCAACCAGAACCACAATACATAGGTGAAGGCGACGATATAGAAAGACTGGAACAGCAGCGCCAAGGTCGGCAAGGCCGTGACCGCGCGGATCGGCGCGCCGGCAAAAGGCATGACCAGCAGACCGACGACCGCGGCGCCGGCCAGCTGATAGAGCAGCAGTTTCTCGGCGCTCGTGTCGACCAGTTTCGACCGCTTGATGACGATGCTGGTCATCGCCCACAGAATCCCTGAGCCGAGGCTGAGCAGGTCGCCGGTGAGCGTCGCATTGTTGCCGGCAACGATGCCTTCGGAGAAGACCGCCGCAAGGCCGCAGAAGGCGAGAACAAGCCCGCCCAGCTTGCGCGCGTTGATGCGCTCGCCGAGCAGGAAATGGCTGCCGATCAGGACCCAGAACGGCATGGTGTTGACCAGTAGCGTGTTGCGGGCAACGGTTGTGTATTCCAGCCCGATATAGAGGCACAGGAATTCAACGCCGAAGAGCACGCCGACAACGACGCCGGCGACTAGCGTCCCATCCGGCCTGAACAGCTTGATGCCGCGCAGCCGGCACCAGCCGAGCACGCAGAGCCCGCCAAGAATCGAGCGCGCGATCGAGACGAAGACGGGATCATAGCCGGCGTAGGAAACCTTGGCGGCGACGTAGTTCAGCCCCCAGGAGAAGGTCAGCCCGACCATGATCGTGGCGGCCGCCATGTCGACTGCATCGCGACGGCCCATTTCGGTTGCCGTGGTCATTGCTTCGATTGGCTTTCCAACTTAGCAAGCAGTGCTTTCAGTGCTTCGGTGTTTTGTCTGACCGCCTCAGTGTTCTCGCGGCCGATCTCCGCCACCGATCCCTGCCTGGCAGCAGCGCGGCGCGTAAGATGAGCCACACGAGAAAAATCATGATGAAAAGGCAGCCATCCGACCAACTGGTTGGTGAGCGTGGTTCCTCCCATGGCCCAGTTCCTCTCCTAGTCGTCCCTAGTCGTCCGCGTTCTGCTCGTCGAAGCCGAGCAGGTTCCAGCTCTGGCGCATATGCGGCGGCATCGGCGCGGTGACGTCGATGACGCCCTGGTCCGGGTGCGGGATGAGGATGCGGCGCGCGTGCAGATGCAGGCGGTTCTGCATGCCGCCCGGAAAGTCCCAATTGGTGTCGGCCTCGAAATATTTGGGATCGCCGATGATCGGGCAGCCAATGTAGGCAGCGTGGACGCGCAGTTGATGGGTGCGACCGGTATAGGGCTCCATCTCCAGCCAGGACAGCGACTGCGCCGCCTGCTCGACGACCCGATAGTAGGAGACCGCATGGTCGGCGCCCTTCTCGCCATGCTTGGCGATGCGCACGCGGTCGCCGTCCGGGGTCGGTTCCTTGACCAGCCAGGTCGAGATCTTGTCCTCGCGCTTCGGCGGCACGCCCTTGACCAGTGCCCAATAGGTCTTCTTGGTCTCGCGCGCCCGGAACGCTTCGGAGAGTTTCATCGCCGCAAGCCTGGTGCGGGCGACGACCAGCACGCCGGATGTGTCGCGGTCGAGCCGATGCACCAGGCGCGGCTTCTCGCCCTTCTGGTTGCGCCAGGCCTCCAGCATGTCATCGACATTGCGGGTGACGCCCGAACCGCCCTGCACGGCGAGCCCAGCGGGCTTGTTGAAGACGAAGACCTTCGGGTCCTCATGGATAAGCATCTTGGCGAGCACATCGGCGTCGCCCTGGTTGCGGATCGAATGGCCGGTGAGCGGCGCCTCGCCCTTCTTGTCGACCTCGAGCGGCGGGATGCGGACCGTTTGGCCGGGCTCGACGCGCGTGTCGGCCTTCACCCGGCCGCCGTCGACGCGGATCTGGCCGGAGCGCAGGAGCTTCTGCAGATGGCCGAAGCCGAGCCCCGGGAAATGGCTCTTGAACCAGCGGTCGAGCCGCATGCCCGCCTCGCCGGCCTCCACCGTGATCTGTTCAACGCCTGCCATTTGTCTCGCTTTGCCTCTTCGGAAGCGGGGCAATAGCATTAAGGCAGGCTTCTTGCGAGCCAAAGACCCAGAAACAGGGCGAGGATCGCGCCAATGACGCTGGCGAGCGCATAGCCGAACGCCGGCACCGCGGCGCCGCGCTCCCAAAGCGTGGCGAAATCGAGCGAAAAGGCCGAAAAAGTGGTGAAGCCGCCAAGGATGCCGGTGGCCACGAACAGCCTGACCTCGTTCGAGCCGCCGCGTCGCGCTAGCACGGCGATGAAAAGGCCCATGACGAAGGAGCCGACGATGTTGATCACCATCGTGCCCCAGGGATAGTTGGGGCCGACCAGGCGCAGCGCGCCCATATTGGTCAAGTGGCGGATGCCGGCGCCGATGCCGCCGCCGATGACAACGAGAAGTAGATTGGCCATGGCGGCTTTGTGCCGTTGCCGGCTTGCCGGGTCAATCCCTCCCGGCGGCGGGTGGAACCGCGCAGATCGTCGAACGGGTCAGAAATCGCCGCTCGCGGCCGTTGTCGAGCGAGAACATGCCGCCCCTGCCAGGCACCACGTCGATGATCAAATCCGTGTGTTTCCAGGCCTCGTACTGCGAGGCGCTGATGTAGATCGGCGTGTTGCCGATTTCACCCAGCATGACGTCGGCATCGCCAACAATGAAATCGCCGCGCGGATAGCACATTGGCGAGGAGCCGTCGCAGCAGCCGCCGGACTGGTGGAACAGAACAGGGCCGTGATCGGCGATGATCTCGGCCAGGAACGCCTCCGCCTCCGGCGTGGCGGACACTTTGTTCAGAGATCTTTTGTCCATCAGATCCTCCAACAATCGAAGGAGGACGCGGCGAACCGCGCCCTCCCCCCTCGCCCCGGGAGGATCAGAAGAAGCCAAGCTTCTTCGGGCTGTAGCTGACCAGCATGTTCTTGGTCTGCTGGTAGTGATCGAGCATCATCTTGTGCGTCTCGCGACCGATGCCGGACTGCTTGTAGCCGCCGAAGGCAGCGTGCGCCGGATAGGCGTGGTAGCAATTGGTCCACACGCGCCCGGCCTGGATGGCGCGGCCGAAGCGGTAGCAGCGGTTCGCGTCGCGGCTCCAGATGCCAGCGCCGAGGCCGTAGAGCGTGTCATTGGCGATCGACAGCGCCTCGTCATCGTCCCTGAAGGTCGTGACCGACACCACCGGTCCGAAAATCTCCTCCTGGAAGATGCGCATCTTGTTGTGGCCCTTGAACACGGTGGGCTTGACGTAGTAGCCGCCGGCAAGGTCGCCCGGCAGATGGTTCTGCTCGCCGCCTGTGAGCAGCTCGGCCCCTTCCTGGCGGCCGACGTCGAAGTAGCTCAGTATCTTCTGCAACTGCTCGTTCGAAGCCTGGGCGCCGATCATGGTTGCCGGGTCGAGCGGATCGCCCTGGACGATCGCCTCGACGCGCTTCAGCGCCCGCTCGATGAACCTGTCGTAGATCTTTTCATGCACCAGGGCGCGGCTCGGGCAGGTGCAGACCTCGCCCTGGTTGAGCGCGAACATCACGAAGCCTTCGATCGCCTTGTCGAAGAAGTCATCGTCCTCCGCCGTCACGTCCTGGAAGAAGATGTTGGGCGACTTGCCGCCAAGCTCGAGCGTGACCGGGATCAGGTTCTGGCTGGCATATTGCGAGATCAGGCGGCCCGTCGTCGTCTCGCCAGTGAAGGCGATCTTGGCGATGCGGTTCGACGATGCCAGCGGCTTGCCGGCCTCCAGGCCGAAGCCGTTGACGATGTTGAGCACGCCCTCCGGCAACAGGTCGCCGACTAGGTCGGCCCACAGCATGATGGTGGCTGGCGTCTGCTCGGCCGGCTTCAGCACCACGCAATTGCCGGCGGCGAGCGCTGGCGCCAGTTTCCATACCGCCATCAGCAGCGGGAAATTCCACGGAATGATCTGGCCGACAACGCCGAGCGGTTCGTGGAAATGATAGGCGACGGTGTCGTGGTCGATCTCGGAAATGCTGCCCTCCTGGCTGCGCAGCACGCCGGCGAAATAGCGGAAATGGTCGATGGCCAAAGGCAGGTCGGCCGCCGTCGTCTCGCGGATCGGCTTGCCGTTGTCCCAGGTCTCGGCGAGCGCCAGCAGATCGAGATTGTCCTCCATGCGGTCGGCGATGCGGTTGAGGATCAGAG
>NZ_RZOI01000208.1:0-8388 GCF_004022645.1 Mesorhizobium sp. M4A.F.Ca.ET.020.02.1.1
AGATGGAAGCGATCGAGCGCGCCGCGCTTGCGAGGCTTGCCATTCCCGATCCCTACGCGTAACTAAAAAGACCAATTGACCGGACGACGATGAACGACAAACCAGAGACTGCCGCCCGCCCCGACGCCGGCAGTGCGGCCAAGCCTTCCGAAAAGACGGAAGAGGGCTCGAGTCCGAGTACCACGACCGGCAGCATCGCCAGCGAGCCATCGCCTGCCGGTCCTTCCCTGTTCGATCGCGTGCTTGGCCTGTTCAGGCAGCGTAACGGAACCAGCCTGCGCGAGGAGATAGCGGACGCGCTGGCCGAAACGGCGAGCGACGCCGGCGCCTTCTCGCCCGGCGAGCGCGCCATGCTCAACAACATCCTGCGCCTGCGCGAGGTGCGCGTCGAGGACGTCATGGTGCCTCGCGCCGACATCGAGGCGGTCGAGATCACGACGACGCTGGGCGATCTTCTCGGCGTTTTCGAACAGTCCGGCCATTCCCGTATGCCGGTCTATTCGGAGACGCTCGACGACCCGCGCGGCATGGTCCATATCCGCGACGTGCTGGCCCACATCACCAAGCTGGCTCGCGTCAAGAAGGGACGCACCAGCCGCAAGACCCCGGCGGCGACGCTTCTCGACCTCGCCCAGGTCGATCTCGCCCGCACCATCGGCGAGCTCAACCTGATCCGCCCGGTGCTGTTCGTACCGCCCTCCATGCTCGCTTCCGACCTGATGGGGAGGATGCAGACAACGCGCACCCAGATGGCGCTGGTGATCGACGAGTATGGCGGCACCGACGGTCTCGCCTCTCTGGAAGACATCGTCGAGATGGTGGTCGGCGACATCGAGGACGAACATGACGACGACGAGCCGATGATCACCCAGACCGGCGAGGGCAACTTCATCGTCGATGGCAAGGCCGAGATCGACGAGGTCGCCAAGATGATCGGCGAGGATTTCACTGCCGGCGAGCATGGCGAATATGTCGACACCATCGGTGGCATGATCTTCAACACGCTGGGCCGGGTGCCTGCCCGCGGCGAGGTGGTGCAGGCCATCCCCGGCTTCGAATTCCACGTGCTCGACGCCGATCCGCGCCGCGTCAAGCGCGTGCGCATCGTGCAGATCCAGAAGGGCGAGCGCCGCCGCCGCACCGCCCGCGCCGAGCAGGCCTGAAATCTGCCCCCATGATCTCAGCATCGAGGGCTGGCACAGGTAACACAGATAACATCAGATTGCGCTTATCGATGTTTGGAGCGCGGACCGCGGCCTGATAAATCTTTTGCCGTGATTCGCGCGACTCGGAAGCCTGTATGCAGCGCCTGGCCGGCCGGATAATTCTGCTGTGGGGGTGGCGGCGGGCGCTGGTGGCGTTTCTCGCCGGAGCGCTGGCGGTCCTCGCCCAGGCGCCCTACGATTTCTTCGCCGTCTGCTTCATCTCGTTTCCGCTGCTGGTCTGGCTGATCGATGGCGCGACCGGCGAAGCCTCCGATGGCTGGCTGGGGCGGCTGAAACCAGCCTTCGCCATCGGTTGGTGGTTCGGTTTCGGCTATTTCCTCGCCGGCCTGTGGTGGATCGGCCAGGCGCTGCTGGTCGAAGCCGACAGCTTCGCCTGGGCCTTGCCCTTCGCGGTGGTCGGCATCCCCTTCGCGCTCGCATTCTTCTACGGTTTCGCCACGGTCGTGGCACGGCTGCTCTGGAGCAACGACATCGGCCGCATCGCCGCGCTCGCCTTCGGCTTCGGCCTGACGGAATGGCTGCGCGACTTCCTGTTCACCGGCTTTCCGTGGAATGCCATCGGCTATGCGGCGATGCCGGTGCCGTTGCTGATGCAGAGCGTCTCGGTGACCGGCATGATCGGCATGAACACGCTCGCCGTCTTCGTCTTTTCGCTGCCCGCTCTCGTCGCGGCGCGCCGCCAGCTTCGCCTGGGTTTCGCGCTGCTCATACTGCTTGTCGCCGCCCATGTCGGCTTCGGCCATGCCAGGCTCGCCGCCCGGGTCGAGCCGGCGACCCGTTCGGTCGATGTCCGCATCGTGCAGCCGGATGTCGACCTCAGCGAAAAATGGGACGCTTCGGTTCGCGACCGCATCTTCGCCACCTTGCTCGGCCTGTCGGGAAAGGCGCCAGAATCCGGCCATGCCAAGCCGCAGCTGATCCTGTGGCCGGAGACCTCGGTGCCGTTCCTCTTCACCGAGCGTCCGGACGCGCTGACCGCGCTGGGCGACATGCTCGGCGAGGGCCAGATGCTGATCGCCGGCGTCGTCCGCGAAGAGGGCGGCTCGGCGGCAGGCGCCGGCAGCCGCTATTACAATTCCGTGGTGGCGATCAACGACAAGGGCGAGATCACCGACGCCGTCGACAAGATCCATCTGGTGCCCTTCGGCGAATATCTGCCTTTCGCCGACCTGTTCGACCGCTTCGGGGTCGAACAACTGGTCGCCGGCCCGATGAATTTCGCGCCCGGCAACGTGCGCCATCCGATCGCGCTGCCGGACGGCGTGCGGGCGCTCCCCTTCATTTGCTATGAAGTCATTTTCCCCGACCTTGTGACGGTTGACGCAGCGTCATCTCAGCTTATTGTGAACGTCACGAACGATGCGTGGTTCGGCGACACGCCGGGACCATACCAGCACTTCAGGCAGGCCCAGATTCGCGCGGTGGAGAATGGATTGCCTTTGTTGCGCGCGGCTAACAATGGCATTTCCGCCATTGTCGACTCGCGCGGCCGCATTGTCGACGCGCTCGCAGTCAACACGCGCGGTGCCATCGACGCGCGCGTACCGATCTCTGGGCGCGCCCTCATTTCTGCCGATCGGCGGCGCATTAACGGATTGCTGATCATGTTCCTGTTCGCGCTGGGAGCCCTCGCATTGAATGTAAGGCAGCGGCTACGGGTGAATTGACAGCCGACACATTAGAAACTCATACTGTAAGCGCCTGAAATTTCTCGAAGTCGGTTGGAGGTTCTGTTGGGGCAGTTGGCTCCGGCTTCGTTTGGGCAAGAAAAAATAGAAAAAGCCGGAAAAATTCGGCGAGGAGAAAATGACAGAAGAAAACAAGAAAAAGCCGAATCCGATCGACATCCATGTCGGAAGTCGCATCAGGCTTCGGCGAAATATGCTTGGAATGAGCCAGGAGAAGCTGGGTGAGAATCTCGGCATCACGTTTCAACAGATCCAGAAGTACGAGAAAGGCACCAACCGGGTCGGCGCCAGCCGCTTGCAGGCCATAGCGTCCATCCTCAGCGTGCCCGTAGCCTTCTTTTTCGAGGATGCCCCGGGTCAGGAGGCCGTGGGCAACCGAGGATTTGCCGAAGACGCGTCGATGGCTTTCGCCGTCGAATTCTGCGGCAGTCCGGAAGGGCTTCAACTCAACCGCGCCTTCGTCAAGATTGCCGACGTCAAGGTGCGTCGCAGGATCATCGATCTGGTGAAATCGCTTTCTACCGACGACGCCGACTGATCCAGGGGCTTGTGCCACCGACGGCGCCCCGTCGGTGGTGGCACAAGACAAACTGTGCTCACATTCATGCCAGAACCGCGGCGGCGCTTGACGAGCGGCGCCCGGCACCGCTAACACGTGGCGCGCCAAAATCGGCAACCTGTCGATTTTTTTCAAGAGGGGACACCCGTGACGCGGCTGAACTACTTCTTCACCTCGGAATCCGTTGCCGAGGGCCATCCCGACAAAGTTTGCGACCGTATCTCCGACGAGATCGTCGATCTGGTCTATCGCGAGGCCAAGAAAACCGGCATGGATCCCTGGAAGGTCCGTGTCGCCTGCGAGACCCTGGCCACGACCAATCGTGTCGTCATCGCCGGCGAGGTCCGGGTTCCAGAGACGCTGCTGAGGAAAGACAAGGCCGGCAACATCCTCAAGGACGCCGCCGGTCATCCGGTCGTCAATCCGGCAAAGTTCAAGTCGGTAGCCCGCAAGGCGATCCGCGAGATCGGCTACGAGCAGGCCGGCTTCCACTGGAAGACGGCGAAGATCGATGTCCTGCTGCACGGCCAGTCGCCCGACATCGGCCAGGGCGTCGACAACGCCGCCGACCGCCAGGGCGAGGAAGGTGCCGGCGACCAGGGCATCATGTTCGGCTACGCCTGCCGCGAGACTCCGGACCTGATGCCGGCGCCGATCTACTACAGCCACAAGATTCTCGAGCTCCTGGCCGCCGCGCGCCATGACGGTGACGGCGAGGCCGGCAAGCTCGGGCCGGACGCCAAGAGCCAGGTCACCGTGCGCTATGTCGACGGCAAGGCCGCGGAAGCGACGCAGATCGTGCTGTCGACCCAGCATCTCGATGCGACCTGGGATTCCAAGAAGGTCCGCAAGGTCGTCGAGCCCTATATCCGCGAGGCGCTGGGCGATCTCAAGATCGCCGAGGACTGCAACTGGTACATCAATCCGACCGGCAAGTTCGTCATCGGCGGTCCGGATGGTGACGCCGGCCTCACCGGGCGCAAGATCATCGTCGACACCTATGGTGGCGCGGCGCCGCATGGCGGCGGCGCCTTCTCCGGCAAGGACACCACCAAGGTCGACCGCTCGGCAGCCTATGCGGCGCGCTACCTCGCCAAGAACGTGGTCGCCGCCAAGCTCGCCGACCGCTGCACCATCCAGCTGTCGTACGCCATCGGCGTCGCCCAGCCGCTGTCGGTCTATGTCGACCTGCACGGCACCGGCAAGGTCGACGAGGCAAGGCTGGAGGACGCGCTGCGCTCGGTCATGGACCTGTCGCCCTCCGGCATCCGCCGCCACCTCGACCTCAACCGGCCAATCTACGCGAAAACCTCGTCCTATGGCCATTTCGGCCGCAAGGCCGGCCGCGACGGTTCCTTCTCCTGGGAGAAGACCGATCTCGCCAAGGCGCTGAAGGACGCGGTCGCCGCCTGACGGCGACTGCAAACCTGTCCATGGATACAAAAGACAGGCCGAGCCGCGCGACCGAAGCTTTCTTCGGCCGCCGGCGCGGCAAGACCATCCGTCCGCAGCAGGCCGCGGCGCTGGAAAGCGGTTTTCAGACCTATCGGCTTGATCTGGCGGCCGAGCCGCCAGCCGACTTGCGCCAGCTGTTTGCCACCGATGTTTCCGCTATTCAGCTTGAAATCGGCTTCGGCGGTGGCGAGCACCTGCTGCATCGCGCGACGGCGGCTCCGCAAACCGGCTTTATCGGCGTCGAGCCGTTCGTCAACGGCATGGCCAAGCTGATGATGGCGGTCAGGGAAAAGCCGCTGGCCAATCTCAGGGTCTATGACGACGACGCCACACGGCTGCTCGACTGGCTGCCGCCAGCTTCGCTGGACGGCATCGACCTGCTGTATCCTGATCCCTGGCCGAAGAAGAAGCACTGGAAGCGGCGCTTTGTCGGTCCGGTCAATCTCGACCGTTTCGCCCGGGTGCTGAAGCCGAGCGGAAGATTCCGTTTTGCCTCCGACATCGACACTTATGTGAATTGGACACTGTTGCACTGCCGGGTGCACGGCGCCTTCACATGGCAGGCGCGGGACGCGGCCGACTGGCATCGGCCTTACGATGCCTGGCCAGGCACGCGCTATGAGGCCAAGGCCCTGCGTGAGGGCCGGCAGCCCGCCTATCTGACTTTCGTCAGAACATAGGCCCGGCGCGATACGGCTAACCGCGCCAGGGGCAGTTGCATCAGAAGCGCCCGATCTTTCAGAAGCGACCCATCCTGTCGAAGGCGGCCGGGTCCATTCCAAGTTTGCGCAGATCGTTGGTGCGCGGCCTGCGGCCGGCCTCGACGGCGCGCGACGCGGCAACGGCGCTGCCGAATGTGGTGAAGATGTCGCCGATGGCGGAAAACAGCTTGCGGCTACCCATGATTTTCAACCTTTCGCGCGCCACCGCGCGCAATTTCTCTTGTTGTGCGATGCAACATAGATAGGCGCGGCGCGCCAGCGATCACAGGGGCGTTACCGCATGGACGCCATGCGCCGGGCGCAAGGCTGCCTGGGCCGGCCTCCATTTGCTGGTGGTCCGCAGCAAGACCGCCGCGTTTGCCACGCTCCTCACGGTAGACTTGAAACGCCGGCCGGGATCGTCTATATCAGCGTCAAATTCTTGGTCGGTATGACGAAGAGTGGGTCCACCCGGTCCCGCTCTTTTTTATTACCTGCCGGCCAGTCACGAAGAAAGAGCGACAGGGACCTGATGAGCGCAGCGGCAATCGACGCCGACGACCGTATCATCCGCGAAAGCGGCATCGATGCCCGCATCGCGCTGATTGTGCAGCCGGTGCTGCGCGGCATAGGCTTCCGCCTGGTGCGGGTGCATTTGTCGGGCCAGAACGGGCTGACGCTGCAGATCATGGCCGAACGCGAGGACGGCACCATGACCGTCGAGGATTGCGAAGAGGTCAGCCGCGCCGTTTCTCCGGCGCTCGATGTCGAAGATCCGATCGAAAAGGCGTATCATCTCGAGGTCTCTTCGCCCGGCATCGACCGGCCGCTGGTGCGCAAGTCGGATTTCGCCACCTGGACCGGCCATCTGGTCAAGATGGAGACATCGGTCCTCGTCGGCGACCGCAAGCGCTTCAAGGGCAAGATCGCCGAGAGCGACGCCGATGGCGTGCTGATCGCCCGCGACAAGGCGGCCTATGGCGAGGAGCCGACGGTGCGCGTGCCTTACGATGCGATCGCCGATGTTCGGCTGGTGCTGACCGATGATCTCATCCGCGACGCTCTGTCGAAGGACAACAGGGCGCGCAAGGAAGCCAGGAAGCGTCGCGGCGAAGCGGAAGACGCAGCCGTGGATACGGAAAACGAAACCGAACAGGACAATTGATTTGAGCCGCCCGGCGAAAGGTCCGGCAACAGGCTCGGGAGAAAGACAATGGTTGTAAGCGCCAACAGACTGGAACTGCTGCAGATCGCCGATGCGGTCGCGCGTGAAAAGTCGATCGACAAGTCGATCGTCATCGCCGCCATGGCCGATGCGATCCAGAAAGCGGCGCGCTCGCGCTACGGCCAGGAGACCAACATCCGCGCCGACATCAACGCCAACACCGGCGAGATGAAGCTGCAGCGGCTGATGGAAGTGGTCGAGAAGGTCGAGGATTACGCTACCCAGATCGCCATTTCCTCGGCCCGCGAGCGCAACCCCGACGCCCAGCTCGGCGATTTCATCGCCGAACAGCTGCCGCCGATGGATTTCGGCCGCATCGCCGCCCAGTCGGCCAAGCAGGTCATCGTGCAGAAAGTGCGCGAGGCCGAGCGTGACCGCCAGTATGACGAATACAAGGATCGCATCGGCGAGATCGTCAACGGCACCGTCAAGCGCGTCGAATACGGCAACGTCATCGTCGATCTCGGCCGCGGCGAGGCGATCATTCGCCGCGACGAGCTGATCCCGCGCGAGAATTACAAATATGGCGATCGCGTCCGCGCCTATGTCTACGACGTGCGCCGCGAGCAGCGCGGCCCGCAGATCTTCCTGTCGCGTACCCATCCGCAGTTCATGGCCAAGCTGTTCACCATGGAAGTGCCGGAAATCTACGACGGCATCATCGAGATCAAGTCGGTGGCCCGCGATCCGGGCTCGCGCGCCAAGATCGCCGTCATCTCGCGTGATTCGTCGATCGATCCGGTCGGCGCCTGCGTCGGCATGCGCGGCAGCCGCGTCCAGGCGGTGGTCGGCGAATTGCAGGGTGAGAAGATCGACATCATCCCGTGGTCGCCGTCGGCCGCTTCCTTCATCGTCAACGCGCTGCAGCCGGCCGAGGTCGCCAAGGTGGTGCTCGACGAGGACGCCGAGCGCATCGAGGTCGTGGTGCCGGACGACCAGCTGTCGCTGGCCATCGGCCGCCGCGGCCAGAACGTCCGGCTCGCCTCGCAGCTTACCGGCTGGGACATCGACATCCTGACCGAGCAGGAAGAGAGCGAGCGCCGCCAGAAGGAATTCGTCGAGCGTTCGGCGCTGTTCATGGAGGCCCTCGACGTCGACGAGATGGTCGGCCAGGTGCTGGCCTCCGAAGGCTTCACCAGCGTCGAGGAAGTCGCCTATGTCGACGCCGGCGAGATCGCTTCGATCGACGGCTTCGACGAGGACACCGCTTCGGAAATCCAGACCCGCGCCCGCGAGT
Source organism: Mesorhizobium sp. M4A.F.Ca.ET.020.02.1.1 (assembly GCF_004022645.1). Classification (NCBI taxonomy): domain Bacteria; kingdom Pseudomonadati; phylum Pseudomonadota; class Alphaproteobacteria; order Hyphomicrobiales; family Phyllobacteriaceae; genus Mesorhizobium; species Mesorhizobium sp. M4A.F.Ca.ET.020.02.1.1. The sequence goes on from NZ_RZOI01000208.1 coordinate 8,092, forward strand.
ATCTGGAGAAGATCGAGGCCGAGCATGACGACAAGCGCAAGGCGCTCGGCGTCGAGGACGAGCTGCGCGAAATCCCCGGCATCACCACCGCCATGATGGTGACGCTCGGCGAGGACGGCGTGAAGACGATCGAGGATTTCGCCGGCTATGCCGCCGACGACCTGACCGGCTGGAAGGAACGCAAGGACGGCGAGACCAAGGTCTATCCGGGCGTACTCGCCAGCCACGGCGTGTCGCGCGCCGATGCCGAGCAGATGGTTCTGGCTGCCCGCCTCCAGGCCGGCTGGATCACCGAAG
>NZ_RZOI01000209.1:0-8377 GCF_004022645.1 Mesorhizobium sp. M4A.F.Ca.ET.020.02.1.1
GTGCAGCCTGGTCGCCGCATGCTTGTGGATGACGAAGATGCCGGCGGCCTTCTTGCCGCTCCGCGACAGCTTGCCGGCCGGCTCGGCGGTCTTCCTGAAATCCCGCTTGGCCCGATACTGCTCGAGGCTGGCCATGGCTGCGGCCTCCTATGCCGATTTGCGCCGCGGAGCGGAGGCCTTGCCCCGTCCGGCCTTTGGCTTTGCCTTCGCCTTCGACGCGGCCTTGCCCGCGCCTTCCGCGTTCAGGCTCTTCTTCAGCGCATCGAAGAGGTTGACGACATTGGAAGGCTTCGGCGGCGCCTTGGCCTTTGGCGCCTTCCTGCCGGCCTTCTTGGCGCGGATCAGCTCGAGCAGGGCATCCTCGTAGCGGTCGTCGAACTTCGACGGATCGAATTTTGCCCCCTTCCGGTCGATGATGTGTTCGGCAAGGTCTATCATCTCATCGTCGGTCTTGACCGGCTTGATATCGCCAAAGACGCTGTCGGGCTGACGCACTGTGTTGTCGTAACGCAGCGTGGTCAGCACCATGCCCTTGCCGAGCGGCTCGATCACCACCGGGCGTTCCCGCTGGTAGAGCACGATGCGGGCGAGGCCGGCCATCTTCTTGCCCGCCATGGCGTCGCGGATGACGGCAAAGGCCTCCTCCGACACCTTGTCCGCCGGCGAGACATAATAGGGCGTGTCGAGGTAGATCTGCCGGATCGAGGATTTGTCGACGAAGCCGTCGAGGCTCATCGTATGCGAGGACTCGATCTGGACGGCCTCGATCTCGTCTTCCTCGATATGGATGAACTCGCCGTCCTCGACCTCATAGCCCTTTATCTCGTCGCCTTCCTCCAGCGGCTTGCCGGTCTCGGCATCTACATAGATGCGCTTCACGGTGTTTCCGGTCTTGCGGTTGAGGATGCGGAAGGAGACCTTTTCGGCGTGGGTGACGACGTTGGTCAGCTCGATGGCGCAAGTGACCAGCGACAGCTTGAGATAGCCTTTCCAGGCCGGGCGCGGCGCCATGACGAACTCCGTGAGCAGGGTGGTTGAACCGAGAACGGGCAGAACCCGCTCCGGTTCCGGGAGGCCGCCTCCAGACTGGGTCCTGACTTTCCCGGGCGGCGCACGGAAATTTCGTCGAGGCGCCCGCGATTGAAACAGAACCGCGCTCAACCGACATCGGGGCGAAACATATGTGATGCAAAAGTCACATTGGGCGAGATGCCGACAAATGGCTCGGAAAGACCCCGAATCAGCCGCATTCCGGCCACGAAGCGGGGCATTTCGGACCAGAAATTAACATCACGTTCACCGACTATTCACGCCTCGACGCTATGATGCCCGCAATTCGGACGGGACATCCGAAATCGGGACAGGGACAGGGAAATGAAGTTCTGGAACCACATTGCCGGCTACGCCGCCGCCATCCGTGAATTCGTCGCGCCGACCTATCGGCCTGAGCGTTATTACATGCGCGGCCCAGGCCCGGCCTGCGCCCGCCGCGGCAACTCGCTCGGCATCAGCGCGCACTGATCATGACGCTGGAGAGCCGTCATGACAGCCGGATCTGCAAACCGGCCGACAGCCATCGCGCAACCACCTATCGCGCCGAGCGCCCCGCGCTGGCCGGTCGGCGGCGTGCGACAACGCCACCGCTTTGACGCCGCCGCCGGCTGGCTTAGTGTCTGACGACACCAGCAGCCGGGGCCGACATGATTGACCTGCCCGAACCGAAGCGTCCCCTTCCTCCGCCGCAAGCTTACGATGCAACCCAGCCGCTGATCGTCTTCGACGGCGTCTGCGTGTTCTGCTCGGGTTTCGTGCGGACGGTGGTGCGGTTCGACCGCGGGAAGCGCTTTCGTTTCGCCACGGCGCAGTCGCCGTTCGGCGAAGCGCTGTTTCGCAAGCACGGACTGGCGACCGACAGCTACGATACCAGCCTGACCCTGATCGACGGAAAGGCCTTCACCCAACTGGACGGCTTCATCGCCGTGATGGCCGAGCTTGGCTGGCCATGGCGCACGGCGAAGGTTTTGCTCGCCCTGCCGCGGCCGCTGCGCGACTGGTTCTACGACCGCATCGCCAAGAATCGCTACGCCCTGTTCGGCAGGACGGGCAGCTGCGAGATCCCGTCGCCGGAACTGCGGGAGCGGCTGATCGGCTAGAATCCCGCCACGGCTGGTCGGAGCCTGGCCGGCGGCGAGATTCGGCCTCCCGACAATCCTCGCAAATTCACGGATCATCGCCGCCGGCTTGCGCAAGGCGCCGCGCGGGTCGAAAGATTTTCGTAGCACCTGTCGAAATCCGCCTGGCCCAGGCGACATTGGTCAGGCCGGCGATGACGCGGCCTTCGAGAAAACGGGAGAAGACCATGCGATACATGCTTTTGATCTACGCGAACGAAGCCGCGATGGCGACCGCGCCGAGCGAGAAGACCTACGAGATCAGCGCCGCCTATGGCGCCTATACCGAGGCGTTGAAGAAATCCGGCGCCTGGCTCGCCGGCGACCGGCTGCGGCCGACGCAATCCGCAACGGCGGTGCGCACGGCCGACGGCAAGACCAATGTGCTCGACGGCCCCTATGCCGACACCAAGGAGCAGCTCGCCGGCTTCTACATGATCGAGGCCGAGGACGCCGACGCGGCCATCGCCTGGGCGGCGCGCTGCCCGGGCGCCAGCGCCGGCACGATCGAGGTGCGACCGATCTGGGAAATGAGCGACTATCCGTCCGCGAATTGACCCAGTGATGGACAATCGACCGGAGATCGCGCGGGCGGCGGCGGAAGCGGCCGCCCGGCAAAGCTACGGCAAGCTGGTCGCCTTTCTCGCGGCGCGCACGCGCGATGTCGCCGGCGCCGAGGACGCGCTGGCGGATGCCTTCGCGGCGGCGCTCGAGCGCTGGCCGCAGACCGGCGTGCCCGAAAAGCCGGACGCCTGGCTGCTCGCGGTGGCGCGCCGACGGGGCGTCGATGCGGTGCGGCGGCGGCAAACCGGCGAGGCGGCGCGCGATCATCTCAAGCTGATCGCCGAGGAGGTGGAGGCCCGCATGACCGACGAAGAGCTGCCGGACGAACGGTTGCGGCTGATGTTTGCCTGCGCCCATCCGGCGATCGAGGCCAGCGTGCGCGCGCCGCTGATCCTGCAGACCATCCTTGGCTTCGACGCGGCGACCATCGCTTCGGCCTTCCTGGTCTCGCCGGCGACGATGGGCCAGCGCCTGGTGCGCGCCAAGACCCGGATCCGCGAGATCGGCATTCCGTTCCGGGTGCCGGAGCGGGCCGAGCTCGGCGAGCGGCTGGACGCGGTGCTGGAGGCGATCTACGCCGCCTTCGCCGAAGGCTGGACCGATCCTGCCGGCACCGAGACGCGGCGCCGCAACCTCGCCACCGAGGGCATCTGGCTCGGCCGGCTGGCGGCCTCGCTGATGCCGGACGAGCCGGAGGCGGTAGGGCTTCTGGCACTGATGCTGTTTGCCGAAGCGCGGCGGGCAGCGCGACGCAGCCCGGAAGGTGACTTTGTGCCGCTTGCCGAGCAGGACACCGCGCTCTGGGACGACACGCTGATCGACGAGGCGGAAGACCTGCTCGAACGTGCCGCCGCCAAGGGGATCATCGGCCGCTACCAGCTGGAGGCGGCCGTGCAATCGGCCCACACGGCGCGGCGGCGCGGCGGCCGCACCGACTGGGCAGCGATCCGCCAGCTTTACGACGCGCTGCTGGCCGTCGCCGGCTCGCCTGTTGTGGCGATCAACCGCGCCGTGGCGATCGCCGAGGATGAGGGCGCTGCGGCCGGGTTGGCAGCGCTTTACGTGCTGGGTGACGACAAGCGGCTGGTTGACTATCAGCCCTATTGGGCTGCCCGCGCCGGCCTGCTGGCGAGGCTCGGCACGACCGGATTGGCGGCCGAGGCTTACGACCGCGCGATCGGCCTCGAACGGGACCCGGCCGTGCGCCGCTTCCTGCAGGAAAAGCGGGCGAAGCTCACAGCGGGCAGCAACTAGGCCGCGGCGCGATTAGAGCGCCGCCAGCCAACTCCCATCTCTTCCATTTGGGATGGTGCTTTCCGGAAAGGCCTCGGCTTTCTGCTCGATGGGCTCTCTCCAGGACAAGGTTCCGGCCTGCTATGATGGCCTTTTCCCGGCAACCTCGTAAGAGGCCGCTCACCACATCGCGTGGGCGGCATTCAGTTTGTGGATCAGCTCATGATCGCGCAGCCTGGCCCACAGGCGCTCGATATCGGGCCAGGCAGCGGCGACCTTGCCGATCTCGGGATGCCAGGCCACCAGCATGATCAGGTAGATGTCGGCCAGCGATAGCTGCTCGCCCACCAGCCAGTCGCGGCCGGCGAGGGCCTTGTCGAGGATGGCAAAGCCGCGCTCCGTCTCGTTCAGCGCGGCCTGTTTCACCGCCTCCACGCCGTCCGGCGTCACGGTGTAGCGATGGGCATAATAGTAGCGCAGCCCCGCCGGGTAGAGGACCGACGACATGAAGGCCATCCAGCGCAGGAAGTCGGCGCGGGCCGGCGAACCCGCCGCCGGCGCCAGCCCGGCTTCCGGATGGCGCTCGGCGAGCAGAATGCAGATCGCCGCCGATTCGGTGATCGATCGGCCGTCCGGCAAGGTCAGCACCGGCACCTGGTTCAACGGGCTGATGTCGAGGAAGGCCTGGTCGGGCGGGTCCTTCTTCGGCACGTCGATCTGGTCAAACGGCGCGCCGGCCAGGGCAAGCGCCGCCTCGACGACGAAGCCGCCGCTGCCGGGGCGTGTGTAAAGTCTGTACATCAATCCCTCCCAACCGCCCGCGCGGGGCCGGTTGAGGTTTGCACCGGAAGCGGTGCCGCGCTCAAGCGCGGCGCGGACGCCACACGGGTTTTTTCAGCGGTCCAGCGTCCCGCGACCGTTCATTGAGGAGGCTTACGCCCCCAGCCCGTCGAACAGGATGGTCGACAGGTAGCGTTCGGCGAAGGACGGGATGACGACGACCAGGGTCTTGCCCTTGTTCTCTGGCCGCGAGCCGACGACGATCGCCGCCTGCAGCGCGGCGCCCGACGAGATGCCGACCGGCACGCCTTCGAGGCGGGCGACAAGCCGCGCATTGGCGACGGAATCCTCGTTGGAGACCCTGACAATCTCGTCATAGATCGTGGTGTCGAGGATCTTCGGCGCGAAGCCGGCGCCGATGCCCTGGATCTTGTGCGGGCCGGGCTGGCCGCCGGACAGCACCGGCGAAGCCTCCGGCTCGACGGCGACGACATGCAGCGAGGGCTTGCGCTTCTTCAGCACCTGGCCGACGCCGGTGATGGTGCCGCCGGTGCCGATGCCGGCGACGAAGATGTCGACCTCGCCCTGGGTGTCGTTCCAGATCTCCTCGGCCGTGGTGCGGCGGTGGATCTCGGGGTTGGCCGGATTCTCGAACTGCTGCGGGATGATGGCGTCGGGCAAGGTGGCGGCAAGCTCGTCGGCCTTGGCGATGGCGCCCTTCATGCCCTTGGGACCTTCGGTCAGCACCAGTTCGGCGCCGAGCAGCGCCAGCATCTTGCGCCGCTCGACCGACATCGTCTCCGGCATGGTCAGGATCAGCTTGTAGCCCTTGGCGGCGGCGGCGAAGGCGAGCGCAATGCCGGTGTTGCCGGAGGTCGGCTCGATCAGCGTCGTCCTGCCGGGGGCGATCCTGCCAGAGGCTTCCAGCGCCTCGATCATGGCAACGCCGATACGGTCCTTGACCGAGGCGATCGGGTTGAAGAATTCGAGCTTGGCCAGGAGATTGGCGACGACGCCCTTTTCCTTCGCGAACTTGTCGAGCCGCACCAGGGGGGTGTCGCCGATCGTCTCGGTGATCGAATTGAAGACGCGGCCGCGGCCGGGCACGCGCGCGGAGGTGACGGGCTTGTTCATTGTTTCGCTCCCAGGACAGGCAATTGCATCAGCGACAGAATAGGGCTTTCAGCCGCGCAAGATAGGCTGCCGGTCGAAAATATCCGAGTGGGGCGCGTGCTGAAAACGCTGCCGCCCCGGAATAGCATTTTCCGGATCGGCTTGTTTCCGGAATGGTTTGGCCGAAACGGAAGCGCGATGAGACGGGTGCTCTATTGCCTGGCCGCGATCGCCGCCGCCGCGCCGACCATGAAGCCGGCGGCCGTGCGGTTCAGCGCCTTCAGCGCGCGCGGCGACTTCAGAAACCAGCGCGCCTTCGCAGCGAGCGCCAGATAGGGCACCAGCACGACCAAGAGGACAATGACGGTGAGCGCGACGAGGATGCCATAGTCGGCCAGCGTGATCGTCTTCAGGTCGACGATGGTCGGCGTGATGGCGAGGTAGAAGATCATCGTCTTCGGATTGCCGAGCGTCACCGTGAGGCCGGCAAGGAAGGAGGCGACGAGCCCGCCCTTGCCCTTTCGCGCCTCGACAGTCTCCGGCGTGATGCCGCTGGTCCAGAAGCGCCAGCCGAGGAAAGCGAGATAGGCGACGCCGGCCCATTTGATGGCGAGAAAAACCATGCCGAAAGTCTGCGCGACGAAGGCAAGACCGAGCATGACGGCGGTGAGATAGGTGAGATCGCCGAGGATCAGGCCAAACGACATCGCCAGCGACGAACGGAAGCCGGAACCCAGCGCCCGCGCCACAAGCGCGGTGACGCCGGGGCCCGGAATGGCAGCGGCGATGCCGAGGGCGGCGCTGTAAGCGACAAATCCGGTGAGCGTCATGGCTTTCGGTCCAGATGAGTGCGCCTTGTCGCATACATCCGAATGGAATTGAATTTCCTGAGGACTGGATTCGATTGCACCAGATCTCGCCGGGTCAACCCGAGGCGGCCCCAACAGGATTCCCAGGCCGGCTCAATCAGGACCGGTCGTCGCCATAGGTGACGCGCCAGATGGTGCCGTTGCCGTCCTCGGTGAGGATCAGCGCGCCGTCCTTCGCGACAGTGACGCCGACCGGCCGGCCCCAGACATCGTCGTCGGAGATGACGAAGCCGGTGGCGAAATCCTCATACGCGCCGGTCGGCTTGCCATCCTCAAATTTCAGCCGCACCACCTTGTAGCCGGTGCGCACGCCGCGGTTCCAGGAGCCGTGCAGGGCGACGAAGGCATCGCCCTGATACTCGGCCGGGAAGCTCTTTTTGTCATAGAAGGCGATGCTGAGCGGCGCCGAATGCGCCTGCATCAGCACGTCGGGAACAGTGACCTTGCCAGCAAGGTCGGGGCGCGCGCCCTTGTGGCGCGGGTCCTCGTTGGCGCCGATGTAATACCAGGGCCAGCCATAGAAGCCGCCTTGCCTGACCGTCGTCGCATATTCGAATGGCACGTTGTCGCCGAGCCCGTCGCGCTCGTTGACGACGCACCAGAGCGCGCCTGTCTGAGGCTGCACCGTCATGCCGGAGCAGTTGCGCAGGCCGGTGGCGAAGCTGCGCCGGTTCCTGCCGTCCGGATCGAAGGCCAGAACGTCGGCGCGCCCTTCCTCCGGTCCCCAGCTCGCGCCGAGCGGTGCCGACGCCGCCCATTGCGCGAGCCCGCCTTCCGGCTCGGCGCCGATGTCCTCGGCGACGTTGGAGCCCGATCCGACCGATAGGTAGAGCGTCTTGCCATCAGGCGAAAAGATGATGTCGCGCGTCCAGTGATGGCTGGAGGGGATGTCCGGGACGATGGTTTCCGGCTTGCCCTGCGCCTTCAGGTCACCTTCGCGGTAGGCGAAGCGCACGACGCTGTTGCTGTTGGCGACATAGACCCATTGCGGCCTGTCGCCCGACGGGTAGAAGGCGATGCCATAGGGCCGGGTCAACCCTTCGGCGAAAATGGCTTGCTGCGCCGGCCTCGCGCCGCCCTCGGCGAGGCGATAGACGCGGATCTGGTTGGCCTTGCTGTCGGCGACAAACAGGTCGCCATTGGGTGCCACGCGTACGACGCGTGGATTGTCGATGCCGGAAGCAACGAGTTCGATGGAGAAGCCGGGCGGTAGAAGCGGCTTGACCCCTTCGGGACGATCGCCAACGCCCGGGCCGTTCGATGACGAGCGGGTGCGGTAGGGCGCCGGCAGGTCCTGCGGCTTGATCAGCCGGCGCACTCCCGGACGGTCGGCCTTCCAGTCGCCGAAAGCCTTGCTGCCGGTCAGCACCGGCTGGTCCGCAAGCGCTGCGGTGGCGACGAGCATGGCAGCTCCCGCAAGACTGGCAAACCGGATCATACCGTCCTCCAGGGTTGGTTTGGCCATGGGCAGTCAAGGCCAGGTACGGGACAAACGGAAAAATCAGACCGGCGTTCCGCAACGAAGGGGGCACAGGTGAACTTAAGGGTGGTAGTGGGTGCTCAGCTGCCTTCCGCATAGAAATCATCGTCCAGGCGCCTTTCCGACGCGACCAGATCGGCCGGCAGCGGCAGGCCCATGGCGCGCAA
>NZ_RZOI01000020.1:0-22002 GCF_004022645.1 Mesorhizobium sp. M4A.F.Ca.ET.020.02.1.1
AGACAGGGCCAGGATCGTCACCGGGCTGCAGACACCGAGCCAGGGATCGGTCGCGCTGTTCGGCAGGACCGTCGCCGCGCGCGCGGAACGGCGCGCGCAGAGCGAGCGGCGTGACGTCCAGATGGTCTTCCAGTCGCCCGACCGCACGCTCAATCCGCGCCACCGGATAGGTCGGATCATCAGCCGGCCATTGCGGCGGCTTGCCGGCCTTGGCCGGAGCGATGCAAGGAACCGCGTCGCCGACCTGCTCCGCTCGGTCAGGCTGGCCGACACGGCCGCGGAACAAAAACCACGCTCGCTCTCCGGCGGCCAGCGGCAGAGGGCGGCGATCGCGCGCGCCTTCGCCGGCGCGCCGAAAGTGGTGGTGCTGGACGAGCCGACCTCGGCGCTCGACGTCTCGGTGCAGGCCACGGTGCTGAACCTGCTCAACGACCTGCAGCACGACAGGGATACGACCTATCTGTTCATCAGCCACGACCTTCGGGTCGTGCGCTACATGGCCGACAGGATCGGCGTGCTCTATCGCGGTCGGCTCGTAGAGACCGGCTCATCCGACCAAGTCTTTCGTGGACCCAACCACCCTTATACAAAGCTGCTTCTGGAAGCGTCTTCCGACAACTCTCCAACAATCTCCGCGCAAGCTGGGGCTGCGGCCGATGCACCATGCAGCGGGTGCGCGTTTGCAGACCGCTGCCCAATCGCCGATCAAGCGTGCCGTAAAACCGAACCGGCGATCAAAGAACTTGAACCGGGTCACTGGGTCGCTTGTTACAAGTGGTAAGCAGATCACGTCGCGGAAGGAAAGGCGCTAAGTGGCGCCCCGGCGCGGCGGTAGCATTCATGTTCGGACAGAATGAGCTTGCGGAGACAATTATTACCCAGTCAAGCGCTCGCTTCGAAATTCGCGCCTTCTGGCAAAGCCACCGGCAAGGATAGGCTTCGGTGAAAATGAAACCTGTTCGAAGTGGAAGTTCCGTTGACCTCAGCCAATCCAGACAAAGCCGCGCTTTTCCTGCTTGCCCCCGATTTCGAGGACGCCAAATTTCCGGGTCAGCACTTCTTCTGCCGGCACTCGGCGCTGGTCGAAGGCGTGCTGACCTCGTTTCCGGCACTTCTCGATGCGATCGAAGTCCGCCGCATCGCCTTTCCGCGACCACGCGCCGAAGTGGTCGAGCTTATCGGCGAAGCCAACCAGGCGCTCCCGGTGCTGGTGCTGCCAGCCGGCCAGTCCTCGGCCTGTGCCAGCGGTGAAGCCAATGGCCGCCAGTTCGTCTCCGGAGCGGAGCGCATCATCGACGCTCTAGTCGAAGACAGGTTGATCCCGCCGCCGCACCCATGATGCCGGCGCTTCGACCAGGAAGCGCTACGCCGATTACGCCGCCGCACGTCACGATCGCACCTTGCGGGCTCATGGCGAGCGCCGCACGCTTTTCGCCAGCGACATCGTCGGCACCTCGGAGCAGATCCTGGAGCAATTGGCCAGGGACCCGATCCTGGCCGGCATACCGGAGCTGCGGCTGGAACTGCCTTACGACTTCGAGCAGCACGAATACGAGCAGATCATCACTGACTTCATCGACCTCATCGCGCCTGCGCTCGGCTGGCGGCGGTACCCAAAGCGGGCTGCGTCCGCGGCAGAATGACGGGGCGGAACAATCGGGCGCCGTCGGCGCTTCAACGCGACGGGTAACGGAATGCCCAGGATTCACGACAGCACCACGGATCTCATCGGCAACACGCCGCTCCTCTAGCTGCACAACTATCGGCGCAAGCGCAATCTCGCCAGCAGGATCGTTGCCAAGATCGAGTATTTCAACCCGGCCGGCAGCATCAAGGACAGGATTGCCTGGGCGATCCTCAGGGATGCCGAGGAGAACGGCCTCATGTGGATGTGACGAGCGGGAACACGGGCATCGGGCTTGCCGCGGTCGCCGCCTCGCGCGGCTATCGCGCCAAGTTCTATCTCAGCGACAACATCAGTCCGGACGAATAAGATCCTGCGGCTCTACGGTGCGGAGATCGTCACGGTGGAGAACGACAAAGCCGTTCGCACCGGCAGACTTGCGGCGCAAACCGTTGCACTCCTTTGAAAACTTCGGAGCCATGTTTCAAAATGACCGCTATGGGCCGGAAGCAGTAGGTCCGCTTGTGGTGCAGGAAAAACGACAGCGAAACTTAATATCTCAGCATCCGATGTCCTGAGTTGACCCAGGGCAGACCTTTGGTGTCGCTCGGTGGTCGACTGCTTCGCGCATCGCTGCTGACATTCGAAACGACGATGTTTGACTACTTGAGGTGCAATGCGCTCCAGGGTCGGCATTGCCAAGCGGCAAATCAGGCAAGGAGCCGCCACATTCGCACAAGACCTGTGCCACGCAATTCCGTTTCCCCGAGCGGCTCGCAAGCAAAATCCGGTCCGAGCAATTGGTGGGTTGCATCAGAAATACGGATTTCATCGGGCTCTGCGGCCTTTTGAATGCGCGCGGCGAGATTAACGGTGTCGCCCCACAGGTCATAGACAAACCGCCTTTTGCCTATGACGCCCGCCACGATCGGCCCGGAGTGAATTCCAATTCTGAGACGTAGCGCTTCGCCCGCGAAGCGCTCTCGCCTGGCCGCCTCCCGCAGCTCAAGCGCATAGTTCGCAATGGCTTGCGCATGATCGGATCGCGCGACGGGCAGGCCAGCGACCGCCATGACACAATCGCCGATGGTTTTGATCTTTTCGCAGCCGTATTGTTCCGAGAGCAGATCGGCCGCCCTGAAGAAATAATTCAGGATAGCGATCGTCGTCGCGGCTCCGACGCTCCGCGCTCTTTCGGTAAAACCGACGATGTCGGCAAAAAGCACACTGACCTCCGCGTGGTTGTCTGCAATTTGCTCGTCCGCTTTCAGCCGCTCCGCGATCGACGCCGGAAGAATGTTGAGGAGCAGGGATTCGGCGCGCCGGTATTCGCGCGACAGACCCTCCTGGCTCTCCCTTAACGCCTCGTTCGTCGATTGCAGCTTCGCATTGAGTTCACGCTCCCTCTCCTGCAGGAGCGTCATTTCATAAGCCTTTTGCTGAAGCCGCTGCTGATGGTCGCGTTCTGGCGTGGCGTCGAGAAAGAGCAGCCACACCGAGCCGCTGTCGTCAAAGAAATGAAGGTCCGCGACACGCCCGCCGGGCAGTTCCATCATGGGCAAATGGAATGGAAGCTCCGGGCAAGGCAGCAGCCCTTCCATGATTTCGAGTTGATCGGCAACGGGCTCGCCAGTGCGAAGCGCCGAAAGCCCGTAATATCCAAGGTTGCCGCCCTTCGCTTCTATGCATTGCCGGGCGTCGATTTTTAGATATGCGGCAGAGCGCTCTTTAGAGAAGAAATCGTATATCCAGCTTCTGACTTCTTTCGGCAACCTGGCCATGATCTACTTGGCGACCATCGAGGCAAGCTGACGAAACGCATCGTCGACATGTTCGCCCGAAAGCGCGCTTGTCAGATAGATTTGCCATCCGCGTTGCTTCAGTTCGTCAATCTCACCATCCGGTATTGCCCAGCGATCGGTCAGATCGGATTTGTTGAACAGCAATACAAACGGCATGGCACCGAATTCGGCCTCGACGCGCTCGCGCAGCGTAAGCGCCACGGCAAGAGTAGCGGGCCGGGTTCCGTCGACGACAAGTACGAGCCCGGTCGCACCTCGCACATAGCTGACGCGGAACGAGCCGATATCGTCTTCGCCTGCCAAATCCCACAAAATCAGATCCACGGTCTTGTCAGGAAACGCGACGCTTTTCTTGTCGATCTTCACGCCCACCGTGGTCAGGTAGTTTTCCGAGAAGATGCTTTGCACGAACCTGCGCACCAGGCTCGTTTTGCCGACAGCGAACCCGCCCAACATGCAGATCTTTTTTTGCAGCATCCTGGGCCCCGCACTACTCCAGGCTGACCGTAACCGAAACCCGGCGATTGGTGGAGTTCCCAGTTCGACTATTTTCATTTTCGGGCACCGCCGGCTCAAACGTGCCCGCGCCCCGCACCTGCAGCAGTTCCGGAGCGACGCCGCGCTTGTTGAGAAGCGCGCGAACCGTCTCGGCGCGGGCGGCGCTGATCGACGCGTTGGCCGTCTCACGGCCCGTTGTGTCCGAATGGCCGGTCAACATGAACCGCGCTGTCACGCCTGCCTTGCGGGCATTTTCGGCGAATTCCTTCAACTGATCAGCCAATCTGTCAAGCACCGGCGCCTGCTCCGGTCCCGGCACAACCTTGCCGGAAGAAAAGAAAATATCGGTCGTCTGGATGGCCTCTCTCAAATGATTAAGTTCGGCAAGGTTCAGCTCGCGCAACTGCGAGACATCCAGAATTACTCCGTCCGCCGAAAGTTGGTCGGCGGCGGCCTGCGCCCGGCCGATCCAGCCGGCAGGAGCCTCGCCCACGACAACGATGCGACCCTGGATGATCGAAAGCTGAACCGATTTCGGCGGGGACAGCGACGCCGTCAGCCGCTTCACCACGAACTTCGGATCAAGACTCTGATAGAATTGCCACTGTGAATGAACGCGGGCAGGATCAACCCCCGTTCCGGACAGCAGAGCTTGCGGGTCGGCGGCAAGCGGGTCTCTCAGACCGGAAATGTAGAAATGTCCGCCCCTCTCCGTTTGTTGGGCGACGATGATTCCCGGTTGAGCCTCAAGTCGCGACACATAATACTGCCAATGCTCCGCCGCGCGTGCATCGGGGCTCACATCATGAACCTTGGAAATGTCGAACTCCGGTCCGCCTACCGAAAGCTGTCGTGCCGCTGCGCGCGCCCGATCTATCCAGGTGTCGGGAGCCTCACCCTCGGCAACGATGCGGTCATTGACGATCGAAAGGCGCACGGTATCCGGCGGATACAGCGACGCCGTCAGCCGCTTCAACACGAACACCGGCTCAAGGCTCTGATAGAATTGCCAGCTTGCATGAACGCGAGCGGGATCGACCTGCGTCCCGGCCAGCAGCAACTGCGGGTCGACGGCAAGCGGGTCTCTCAGGCCGGTAATATAGAATTGGCCATCGCGCACATTCTGTTGGGCGACGATGATGCCGGGCTGCTTCTCCAGTCGCGACACGTAGGCCTGCCAGCGCTCCTCGGGGCTCACATCACGGACACCGGAGATGTCGAAGACCGGGCCGCCGGCTGAAAGCTGCTGGGCGGCGGTCCGCGCCCGGTTGATCCACGCGGTGGTGGCCTCACCCGCCGCAACGATGCGATCATCGACTACAGAAAGCCGCACCGAATCCGGCGGCGCCAGCGACGCCGTCAGCCGCTTCAGCACGAACTGCGGCTCAAGACTCTGGTAGAATTGCCAGCTTGCATGAACGCGCGCGGGATCGACCTGCGTCTCGGCCAACAGCGAATGCGGGTCGGTGGCAAGCGGGTCTCTCAGACCGGCAATATAGAATTGGCCGTCGCGCACAGTCTGATCGGCGACGATGATGCCGGGCTGGGTCGTCAGTCGCGACACATAGGCCTGCCAGCGCTCCTCGGCGCTCACATCGCGGACACCGGAGATGTCGAAGACCGGGCCGCCTGCCGAAAGCTGCTGGGCGGCGGCCCGCGCGCGGTTGATCCACGTGGTGGTAGCCTCACCCTCGGCGACGATGCGACCGTCGACGACCGAAAGCCGTACCGAATCCGGCGGCGCCAGCGACGCCGTCAGCCGCTTCAGCACGAATTCCGGCTCAAGGCTTTGATAGAACTGCCAGTTTGAATGAACGCGGGCGGGATCGACCTCCGTTCCCGGCAACAGCGACTGCGGGTCAACGGCGAGCGGGTCTCTCAGTCCGGCAATATAGAACTGGCCGCCACGAATTTTCTGCTCGGAAACGACGATCCCCGGCTGGGTCGCCAGTCGCGACAGATAGGTCTGCCAGCGCTGCCCCGCTTGCCAGGAAAGAAAGAACCAGGCGCCTGCCGCAGTCACAATCAGCAGGGCTGCCGTCACCACCAGCCACGGGAATCCCTCTTTCGAATCCGAATGCTGCAGCTCGACGCAGGTCTGCAACTGCGTCTCCACGCCGGGCAACTGCGACGTGTCGCCGTCAAACTCCTCTAAAGCCTGCGAGGATTCATCGTGGATGCGGAGCAATGCATCGCGAATTACGTCATGCAATTCCTCCGGCGGGTTTCCCCGGATCACCGCAACCAGCGTCGCAAACGGTCCGACTTCCGACCAGAGACGAAGCTCGCCGAACCGGATGGTGTCCAGGCCGCTGTTCTCTTTCTCGTTGAACGAGTCCTTCACGAAATCCTGGATTGCGCTGAGCATCGAGGAAATCAGTTGAGGGTCTTCGCTGGTGGCGTTTTCGGCGGTTACATGCGCGATCAAAAGCCCGGATCTGCGGCTGATCAGAAAGACATGCTCCACGCGATAGACGAGAGAATGCTTGAGAACGACTTCGGAGAAGCTTGTTCCGGTTCTCCAAGCCTCAAATCTCCACTTGAGGCCATGCCAGGTAAATATATGCCTTAAAGATTCATTCAGCGACTGGAAGGTCTGGTCGATCTTTTCGCCGATCGACTTGCGAATGGCCGGCAGAAACACCGGATACAATATATCCGTTAGTGTTTGCGGGTTCTTCTGGATGGACCGCTGCGCGGCCCTTTCTACGGCCGGTGCGAGGGCCTCGCCGAGTTGCATATGAGACGCGCGCGCGGTTGCGTCGGGGAGAACGTTCCCTACAGCGGCTGCAAGCTGCTCAGGCTCGTCGAGCAGGTGCGTTACGCGTGAAAGCTCCGAGATTTCGCCGCCGACGAGCAGCTGGCGAAGCCTTTCCAGCCGATGATCGGCGGCTGGAACTCCTTCGTAAAGCGCATGGTTGTCCGGATCGACGTTCCGGGCAATTTCCACCAAAAGGCGGGCCAGAGCCTCGCGATCAATCCCGGTATCGTTCGAAGCTGGTCTTTGGGGAAGGCTGATTGGGTCGACGCTCGACGTCAAGTTCCGATCAACTCGCTTTCCAGCTACGCTCCGAGTTGCTCTTGCTGCCAACGGGATCCTGATTTAGACATTTTGCGACCTCGACAAACAGGCCGGCCAAAAGATTTCGGTCGGTCTTGACGTTGCTGAGATCGGAAAAGATCTTCTCCATCAGCATTTGAGCGCTTTCATTCTTTTGCTTGATTTCCTCGCGCAGCAAATGGTCGCTTCTGTTCATGCGATCCGCTATTTCGCGCTCGAGCTCGCTCAATTGATCTGACAACGCGCGCACCTGCTTTTCAAGCGCCTGATTCTGATCGCGAAGATTGCGGTCGATCTCCTTGTCGGCCTCGGCTCGCGCATCTTTTTCGTTCCGCAACTGCGTCGCCAGCGAGTCAACCTGCTTCTTCGCATTTGACTCGTAGGTTTCAAGATTGCGCTTGGCTTCGGATTCGACATCCTTGAAGCGCTGCAGGAACCGCTCTTCAAGCTTGGAGAAGCGGCGGTCATAGTCCTGCATCTGGTTGCCGAACAAAAGATCGCGTATCTTGTCGACACCTGGAGCGTCACCGCCGGCCCCGCCCTCGCGAGCCTGGGCCGCCATGAAGTTCAGCCCGTTACCCTCTGCGTTTCCTATCAGATTTGCCTCCGCTTTACTTGCTGAAGAAGCGGCATTCGCAGAGTCCTTTGCCATCCTTACACCCCATCGCCCAATGAGAAATTCGGAAACGAGAATTTATGTCAGACAAATACCCGGGCCGCAAGCCGGAATCCTCTTGGCTTAGGCCGATTCGCGCGTGTCTTCCGATGCGGGGCCCAACGCCAGAAGGAAGGTCTTCTTTCGAATGGAGAATGGCTGTTCGAGAATGCAGGGACAACGACTGTGGTCAAATCGCCGGTTCCCTGGGACGGCACCGACGGCTACAACCTTCCCAACCTCAATGCCGGCCTTGCTTTGGGACGCCATCGGAACCGAATTCGGCGGACGCCACGAACTGTATGAACGAAACTATGCCGGCAACTACGAGAACCTGAGGATCGAAACCCTGAACGCCGCCACCGCGACCGGAGATCTGGCCTCGATGCAATCGATCGTGAAGGACTGCATGAGCGAATATGATCTTTCCGGCTGGACGAGTTCAGACCTCATCAATCCGGACGACATCAGCCTCGTCGGCCGAGGCACCGTTCAGGCGGCATAGAATGGTGGGACCGTTCCCTCGTGCAGGAGCGGTCCAACTCCTCCCTCTCCGAGGCCGTATGCCAAGGCTGCGAAACGGGGAAAAATGCTTGCCGTGGACCTACCTGCGACCTAGGGCGAGCGAACCTAAACCAACTCCACTTCCACCAGGCCCGCCACCTTCGCCAAGCTCAAGGCAGATCTTCGCGCAAAAGCCATCAGAACTATCGCCTGACTGATAGGATGTCCGCTTTTCGGATGCGCCCGTAGTCGGCTCAATAACCGATATGGGGCGTTCGCGGCTCCACCGAGACAGTAGAGCCGCTTCCAGTCAGTCAGATAGTCAGACCTGCGTCCCTTCGGCTAGCTCGAGGGCATCTTCTACGTCGACCCCGAGATATCTCGATCTTGGTATGGCCCAGCAAAATCTGGACCGCGCGCAGGTTACCGGTCGCCTTGTAGATAAGCGATGCTTTGGTACGCCTCAGCGAATGCGTGCCGTATTCCTGCGGCCGAAGTCCGATTGCCACAACCCATTCATGGACGAGGCGGG
Organism: Mesorhizobium sp. M4A.F.Ca.ET.020.02.1.1; assembly: GCF_004022645.1. Taxonomy (NCBI): domain Bacteria; kingdom Pseudomonadati; phylum Pseudomonadota; class Alphaproteobacteria; order Hyphomicrobiales; family Phyllobacteriaceae; genus Mesorhizobium; species Mesorhizobium sp. M4A.F.Ca.ET.020.02.1.1. The sequence continues at coordinate 8,677 of NZ_RZOI01000020.1, forward strand.
CATACTGTCTCGTGCTCATGTGACCCTTTGGGTCCACCCTGCTCGGAAATGCATAGTCATCGACCGTACCGCCGCGCGCTTCCAGCCACGCGAGAAGACTGGATCGCGCGTCGCCAGCGACATCGTCGGCACCTCGGAGCAGATCCTGGAGCAATTGGTCAAGGACCCGATCCTGGCCGGCATACGGGAGCTTCGGCTGGAGCTGCCCAACGACTTCGAGCAGCACGAATACGAGCAGATCATCACGGACCTCATCGGCAACACGCCGCTGCTCGAACTGCACAGCTACCGGCGCAAGGGCAATCTCGCTGGCCGCATCGTCGCCAAGATCATTTCAACCCGGCCGGCAGCATCAAGGACAGGATTGCCTGGGCGATCCTCAGGGACGCCGAGGAGAACGGCAACATCCAGCCAGGTGGGCCATCGTGGATGTGACCAGCGGAAACACCGGCATCGGCTTCGCTGCCGTTGCGGCCTCGCGGGACTATCGCGCGAAATTCTGTCTCAGCGACAACATCAGCCCGGACAAGGTCATGATCCTGCGGCTCTGCGGTGCGGAGGTTGTTACACATCAACGGGATGCTCGCCAGCGCGATCTGGTTCTGGCTGCGATGCGATTCATCCGCTTGGCCGGGTGCCTAACATCGCCAGCTTGGCGCTCTATCTGCTGTTGGGCTAACCTGGAAGCTAATCGATGATAGACGAACGCAAGAAGCTGGCGGTGGTGGTATTGTGGGTGATCGGCGGGATCGCGGTGAGCCGTTTCTGGGGTGACGCGATCTTCGCTTTTGGTGGCGAGCAGCTGACTGTCGGCGCGGGCCTCGCTTATTTCGGATTGTTAGTGCTCTTCATCGAAGATTCCGCCTAGCTTGCTAAAGCGCGTCGCGCCGAAACGGATTCAGGCGACGCGCTTAAGCCCTTTGTTTTTATGACCTGTCGTTGCCCCAGAAAACGCCCACACTTCTGGGCGACATGCATTAGGAGGCTGAGGCATGATCGATGCGCTAAAGTGGATCGGTTCCTTGCTCTGCGCTGCCGCGCTGGCGTTTTTGATTTATATTCACAGCGACGAGCAGCGACTGCGTGACTTCGAAAATTGGATCAACTATTTCGCCGACGTGGCGAGCAATGAATAGGCGCGCCGGTCTCCCGTCACCCCGCCTCGTAGCGGGCAAATCTGTGAATCGCTACCGCTCGACCCCTTGCCGTGACGCCAGTCCTCATTAGGATAGAGTTCGGCCGTCATCAACGGAGGCGGAAATGACCAAACCTCATTTCAAGAAACTGCTTGGCGCGCTGGTCGCCACATCGGTCCAGTTCGGCACGCTCGGTTTCGCGTTCGCCGATACGACCCTTCTCAACGTGTCCTACGACCCGACGCGTGAGCTCTACAAGGCCTATGACGAGGCTTTCGCCGCGCACTGGAAGGCCGAGACCGGCGAGACCGTGACCATCCAGCAGTCGCATGGCGGATCGGGCGCGCAGGCCCGCGCCGTGATCGATGGCCTCGACGCCGACGTGGTGACGCTGGCCCTCGAAGGGGACATCAACGCCATCGTCTCGAAGGCGAAGAAGATCAATCCGGATTGGCGCAAAAAGTTCGAGAACAATTCGGCCCCTTACACCTCGACCATCATCTTCCTGGTTCGCAAGGGCAACCCGAAGGGCATCCATGACTGGAACGACCTGATCAAGGACGGCGTCCAGGTGATCACGCCCAACCCGAAGACCTCCGGCGGCGCGCGCTGGAACTATCTCGCCGCCTGGGCCTATGCCAACGCCAATGACGGCGGCGACGAGGCCAAAACCAAGGAATTCATTGCCAAGCTCTACTCCCAAGTGCCGGTCCTCGACACCGGCGCGCGCGGCTCGACCGTGACCTTCGCGCAAAAGGGTCTGGGCGACGTGCTGCTGGCCTGGGAAAACGAAGCCTATCTCGCGCTCGACGAATTCGGCGCCGACAATTTCGACATCGTCTATCCGCCGACTTCGATCCTGGCCGAGCCGCCTGTCGCGGTGGTCGACGCCAATGTCGATGCCAAGGGCACGCGCAAGGTCGCCGAGGCCTATCTCGGCTACCTCTACTCCAAGGAGGGCCAGACGCTGATCGCCAAGAACCACTATCGTCCGGCAAAGCCCGATCTGGTTCCCGCCGAGGACCTCGCCAAACTGCCCGAGATCAAGCTGATCACCATCGACGATCCGCTTTTCGGCGGCTGGAAGAAGGCACAGCCTTATCATTTCGGCGATGGTGGTATATTCGACCAGATCTACAAGCCCGCCCAGTGAGGCGCGACGGCCTGACAGTCACGCCGGCCCAACCGGCAAAGGACAGCCACTCTTACTATGCTAAGTCGCCAAACAGAATGGGCCATATGAACCGGACTTCCATCGCTGGCGCTTTTCGGACACCCACACCTCCGCCGCGCCCAAATTCTAGATCCCAGCCGCGTTCCTTGAGGGGGTAGCTCGCCCTGTAGTCCGAGCCGCGGAAACAGCAGTTCAGCAACATTGAAAGCTTCCTCCAGATGCGGATAAGCGGAGGCGATAATCGTCTCCACACTGGAGTGCAAGCCGACGGCGTTTCGGGATCAACGTTTGTATTACTCATCAACGATGCCAAGTCCTGACCAAATACAGCGGCCGTCTTAGTCGATTGTTATTTTCGAGACTTTGTCGACATCGTATTTCTTCGTCTAGGCTGCGATAATACACGAATCTCTCTGCGCCACGATCCAGCGTTCTCGCGTCGAGTTCCGATGCGCCGTTCCAGTCTCCCGGGCTCTGCGACGGGGTGTTTGGGCTGCACTTAGGCAGCGCTCGAGCCGTCGTGGCGCACTTTGCCATCGGTCTGACGGAGCATCGTCACAGGCAATCGAGCGCGGTCCGGCCGTCTTTCGATCGGCGCGGCCGTAGGCAGGATAACGTGAGTTCCGTCGTTCTGGTCTGCATCGGTCCTCATCCGCCGCACCGGGTCTCCTTGTCTCAGGCGGCGTCCGTCAGCGTGCGGGCGCCATGCGTTTGAACTGCGTTCGCACCGCTCATTGTTACGCTCCCAGCAGCTTGCGGGCCTTGTCGTGCGCATGCCGGCCGGCGTCCGCCTAGCTTGCGGCTGGATCGCCGACATAGAACGTGCCGTCGCTCCAGATCGCGTGCCTGATCACGCCAGCTTGCGCGCCACCGCGACGCAGGCCTTGCGGTGGCAGGAGCGATTGGCGATCGCTGGCCCCAGCTCTTGACCTTGTCATTGAAGCGCGTCATCAGGTCCTACGCCGCCCCGTAGAGCGCGCGCCGCACGTCCATGTCGCCAGCCCTCGAGATGCGCCCCCCTAGTCAGGCCGAAGTAGGCCGCGACGTCGCGCAAGCGGCGGAAGCGCGACGGATCGTCGATCGCGGTCATGAAGCCCACCGCGCTGGCCCAGGGCCGACGCCGGGGATCGCCATAAAGCGACCGATTGACCGCCCGGCTTGGTGGCGGCGCCGGGCGAGGCTGCGGGGCCATGAATGAGCGCAATGCTATGGACGTCCGCCCCGTCTATATTCGCCGGGATCGATAAAGCTCCCCGCCCAAAAGTTACGTTTGGCAATGCGGGCTTCGCGCTCTTCGGCGTGTTTCACCAGATCGCGTCCGAGATCGATGCCTCCCACGAAGCAGACGCCGACATCGTCGTCATAACGGTCCTTGCCTTCGATGATGCAGGTTACATCCCCTGCAGCAATAAGATGTTGAATGTGGTCGCGCGCATACTTGCCGCAGGGCCAGATTTTGTCAGCGGCATCGAAACACGGCTGCGAAAGTTCGGGGGCATCGATACCAAGCAACTGAACTCGTTTCTTGTCATGCCACAGTGTGTCGCCGTCATGAGCAAACCAATGCTCTGCTGCGGAAACAGGCCCACAGGTGACCACGAAGGTAAGGGCGAGGATCAACCTGCACATGGCCGAGCAAAATCTAATATGATCCCGGCAAGGATCGTCCTGCCATCGCTCTGGATGCCTACGGCCCGCAGGCAAAGGCCAATCGGCGGGAGTTCTGAAGCTCCGCCCGGCACGATGTTCTCATCCACTGAACTGGTCAAGCACCTCTTATTGCGGGGGAACGCCTTACTGCCAAAGCAGATGTTGCTCAGTCAGCCTGTCCGGAAGGGCGCGTCCGGTCTTTATCGCTTAGTTGCCCGCCGAGTGTCAGCAAGCCCTAACTTCCGCGATCACGCCATACTCCCGCGGACAGCCTTACCCTACCTCAATGTCGCGGCGGACCTGATCCGCCTTGGCCGGCGCCTGTTACCCCAAGCCCCCCGCCCAATAGGCGTCGGCCATCTCTTCACAGAGAAGCCTAGGACGCGCATTTCCCGTTTCCGCTGTCAGCGCAGAGCCCGGGCCTCCCGGCGCCCGCCTGGTCCTTTCGGCCCGCACTAGCAGCTAAGCCATGAGGCGCTTCGAAATCGCCCGCAATAGCTCCGTTTCGTCGGCAATCCCGTTCCGGAAAGCGCTGACGATTTCAGCAGCGAGGTCTTCCCTCTGCTCTTTGTCTTTTTGGGCTAGACGGCGCTCATCGCAAAGCCGATCGAACACCCGCTGGAGCAACTCCAGATCGCTTGGCACAAGTATCCCGTCGAGGCACGACAGAGGCATTACGCAACCCTCAATTGGCTAAGACCCTGCCTGTTATTTTGTGAGCGGTTTGCCGATTTCAAGCTACCTCTTGCGCCGCTTCTCCGGCGTCCTGGCAATGCTGGTGAACTGCAGTTTCCGATCTTTACGCCGACACGCAGGAAGCCGCTGCGCGACATGGTCGATTAGCTGCCCTTGGCCCTGCCGTAGGCGTTGGGGCTGGTGTCGGGCGTGTAGATCAGGCCGACATCCGTGCCGCCGCACCTGTTGCATTTCAACTTGGGAATGAGGTCATCGGCCTTTGCCGGCGCGTCAGGGCCGTAGCGGTCCCGGAGCTGGGCAAGGTCGAGCTTTTGGCTATGGTTGCAGGGAGACCAATGACAGAACGCCGTCACGGCCATCTTGGCGTCGATCAAGCTTTGGAATGTCCAGCCCTTGCCCATGCACCCGATATAGTGCGGCTCCAATCAATCCGCCACGCCGGCCTCCCGATGAACGGTGGCGTCAAAGATCACCTCATAGACGCTCCCAATTTCTTCCTCGATCTCCGTGCTGTCGATCCCGAGTACCTTGGCGTCAGCAAAAAGCTGTTGGGCCAATTCAGCCACGGAGATGACGTCGGCGCCGACCGTCTCCGGGATGTTGTTGGAAATCCATTTGTGGAGAAAGTTGATGCCGCGCGTGCTCATCTCGGCGACAAGCGCCGGCGGGGCATTAGGTTCCTTCCGTCGGAGACGTTAGGTCGACATCTCTTTGATGACCGCATCGAGCGAGGCGATATCTTCCAGCGCGGCTATTTCGAGCGGATCAGCCGCCTGTGCTGGCGTGCGTATCTCAGGAACGCCACCAGGCCCTATTGGCGCGTAGCTCATTACAAGGGTGTCGCGATACTGCCTGAGCAGGACGAGCGCTCTATCAATGGTTCGTTGGTCCATCGGTGAGATTTTAGCATATAGGTCCAACTCTGCGCACTACGCTAATTCTTCCCGAAATCCTGCCCGTTTCGGCGTCAAAGGTCACCTTGTCGATGAAGCGTCCTAATTGGCATCCCCCTGTCCGTTTCCGCTACCGACAATGCCAAAATCCTGAGATTTGATATTTCCATCCGCCAAGAGAAAGCCCTCAGCAGCCAGGCCCCGCCTCAACAACTCACGCACCGCTGACGCTCGGCTTGGCATTCGTCTTTCAAAGCGCCAGTCCTCCAGCGCATCAATTTCCCTTTGCGACAACATTATTTGAAGACGTACAGGTCTCTCGATTTGTGGCATTTTGCGACCTCACCCATAAAGCGTCGAATGAGTAGTTAGCGTATAATGAGCATAACACTCCAAAGGTTGCATGACCATCGTCTTGGGTCTGTACGCCTGATGAGGCGAATGCATTAAGGGCTGCGTCTACCGTAAGTACTAACTTCTTGAAAATATTAGCTTATTTAATGCTTTGTGACTTGTGCTCCCCTTCGCGAGCGCGCATGGTGAAGGTGAGGGTAACCCGGTCCGGAGGACAAGAGGTCACCATGCGCTACCATTATTCACAGACCCTACTGGACGACGTTACGGCGAGTGTCACTGAGGCGTTCCAGAGGCTTCGCATTGTCAACGTTCCGGTCGTGGCGGAACAAGTCAGGCGTCGTCATCTCTCGGAGAATATCGCCCTTGAGGACATTGAGGAGATAGTCCTGGACACCGCTCAAATGTTTCACATCCCGATGGAATTCGACGGTACGCGCGGCATTTTTGCTGGGCACGAAGCGGAAACCAGGCTGGCCGGGCGATTTGCGACCTCCCTCCACGGCCAACCACCACGCCTTTTGGCGAGCGAGAACTAACGCTTGGCCAGCGCGAAACGGTCGATGGCCCCGAAATATCTCGATCATCGGTTGCAATGCCCCGGTGCCGCAATGCTTATGTGCGATATCGACCACTTCAAGAAGCTCAACGATCACCTCGGACCATGCCGAAGGCGACCGATGCCTAGTGGAGGTCGCACCGATCATTCGAGACAACATCCGGCGCGGTGATCTTGTGGCCCGCTACGGAGGCGAAGAGTTCCTCGTTGTTCTGCCCGGCATAAAGGACGAGGCGTCCTCTGTCGCGGAACGCATCCGGGAAAGCGTAGAAGCCGCCGCCATTCACAACCCGGGATCGCGGCTGTCTCCTCGCGTAACACTCAGCATCGGAGTGGCAATTCAAACTTCGGACGAGGTGATCTCGCCGGAGAAACTGCAACGCCAAGCGGATGAAGCACTCCTGGTGCTCGGAACCATCTGTCTCGGTTTCGCCACGCCGACCGAAGGCGGCGCCATGGGCTCGGTCGGCGCCCTCATCATGGCGGCGGCCAAGCGCCGGCTTTCGCTCGACCTGATCCGGCAGGCGCTGACCTCGACGACGCGGTTGTCGTCCTTCGTTCTCTCCATTCTGATCGGCTCGCGCGTCTTCTATTTGACTTTCTGTGGTGTGAACGGCCATCTGTGGGTGGAGCATCTCTTGGTGTCACTGCCCGGCGGCGAGGTCGGCTTCCTGATCGTCACCAACCTGATCGTCTTCTTCCTCGCCTTTTAGGCGAACCTAAGGACCAGGAGGAGGACTAGAATTCCATGTGCATGTGGTGTCTCTTTCATCCACAAAAGGGTAGATGAACCCATCACGAGCGCGGCTGGTTTGAGGCCGGAAGCGCTCTGGCTGCTTTGGAGCTAATGTCGGCGATTTCGGTCGGTAGGCCATCTGTTAAGACGGTCCGTGTGGTCATTCGAACCACTGTCGCGATCGCGATCTATTTTATCCCATTTTTTGATGCTTTCCTCGTCCCGCCCGGCCGCGCACCCATGCTCGAGCGCGCGCGGCTACTCTGGAGCATGGCGGCCACGAATCGCAGATAGCGCACGAATTCGAGCCAGAATCATCCCATCCGGCATCGGTGAAGAACCTATGCCCGAACAGGCGTAGGATTGGACCTCGGCCGGTAGCGATGTCGATCAATGCCAGAGCAAGCGCCGACCAGCGCTACTCCCCCGCTCACATCGTTCTGGACCATGCAGCGAAGACATGGGCTACCTTGACCGCACTCGCCTGCGGGGCTTGCGCAACCCATTCCAGCAAGGTTTCGAAACGGGCCTCGGGATCAAGCATGTCGTCATCATCTTGGTCCGTGGATGCGACGCCGCTTCGCGTTCACCCGACCCTTGTTCCCCTAGCAGATGGCCTGGAACCCTGTCGGGTGCAGCATTGCGGCAGTTTGCTTGCCGACAACTATTCCTGCTGGAATTGACATGGCCAATCTTCAGGCCTGGTCAAGCCAGACGGCAACTCGGTCCGGGTGTCTCCGCAAGCCATGTTGAGCTGCCATTGGGACAGACCCGCCGATTTGGAAAGATCGAGGCCCTCGATACGGGTCAGAAAGAAAAAAGCGCGGTCAAAGTCTATCGGCTCGGTGAACGTCGCTCCTCGGAAGTCCGCCCGCGCGAGATTGGCAAACGAAAAGCGGCTGCCACTGATATCGGCGTCATGGAACTGCGCTCGCCCTAATTCCGCCTTTGTGAAATCAACATCGGTCAGATTGGCGTCCTGGAAATTCGAGCGCTGCACTTCCGCGCTCGTAAACACAGCGCCCTGCGCGTCCATATGGCTGAAGTCGGTCCTGTAGGCCTCGATTTTGTCGAACCGGGCTCCTTTGGCGGTCGAGCCGGCTAGGGAAGCACGCACAAGCGTTGCCTTCTCAAAATTTGCCGCAAGGAGATTGCTGTTCCTGAGGTCGGTCGAAGTGAAATCAACACCGATCAGGTTCGCGCCGCTCAGGTCCTGTCCTTTAAGGATGAGAAGCTTTTTGTCACAGTCCTGCCAATTGACGCCGGGCGTCGCGGCTGCGTCGCAATTTTGAGCGGCAGTGGCGTTCTGCCAAGCAAATACAATGCAAACCGCTAGAACCAAGCCGGATGTGACGTAAGCTCTAGTTCGTCTCAAAGTCATTGTTTCTGGACCTCTCCTACTCGCCGACAATCAAGCTTACCACATCTGCTGGCAATCGACCCACGGTAACGACCGCCGTCACATTTGGCGCATTTCTGCACAATTGCGGCTCGGAATTGCAGCCGATACTAGGCGTCGCTCATCTACCTCTCCAAAGCGGTGGCGTGGACTACGCTCACCCCGCGCGAGCTTGAAGGCGACCCGCTGCCTTCTCCGAGCTGGTTTCTTCACTACTGTAGCGCGCACCAGGTGATTTCCGGAAGCGGAACAGCCCTGGAGCAGCAGCGTTCGCCCTGATGGCTCTCGTCACTGGGTTTGCGTCTGCAATAAACGTCCTATCTGATGGTTCTGCTCTTCACCCGATTGCGGCAATAAGCGCAGAAATGCGGGCTCGCACCCTCGGAGGTAGTTGAACAAGTTGCTCGATCAGGCGCCGACCTTCTGCGCTGGCAATGAAGCCAATGCGCTCATCGGTTCGTAGACGTGAAGCCTCATTGCCGCTCTCACCATTCTCCGGAAGGCCTTCGAAAAACCGACTGACGGCGACGCCTAGCGACCTGCCAATCTCGTAGAGCATGGACGCGCTCACTCGGTTCCTTGCGTTCTCGTATTTTTGGAGTTGTTGAAAGGTTATGCCTATCGATCGGGCAAGCTGAACCTGCGATACGTCTGACTGCACGCGAACCGCTGCGATCTGCCTGCCGACATGCACATCGACGGGGTGAGGCTCACGCCCGATCTTTGGTTGTGGCGCCGCCAGGGACGGGCTGGAGCGGTTCGGCTTCACAATGCGTTCGATGCCCCAACAGATCTTTGGGTGAAAATCAGTCGCGGTCGGTTCTGGTTTTTGTGTCGATTGTCAGCCGAATTTTCGCGCAGGCGGCACAACTATCCTGCCGGAGTATCCGGATATTTCGATCCCGGTACCGAAGGCACGCGAGCGGCTTACGAAGCCCTCGAGACCATCTCGCGCCACGTGCCCGGTGGCGGGGACCGGGACCAATCTGCCCCTTTCGGATCCTATGCGATCATTTAGATCGCCGATCACTACCGGCAGAAGGTCTATGCCTTCGAGGGTTCCACTCTCATCGTAGCGGCAAGCCGCGACAATGCTCTGCCAGACTTCCGGAGGATCCCATTCGCCCTCGTCCGGATGGACGTGAAACAGGAAATTTCCGAGACCGTAGAAGATGGGCAAGCCGTTATAGATTTCCACCGCCTGAAGAACCGGGGCACCGTGGCTGACGAAGACGTCTGCGCCGGCGTCGATGCATGTGCGGGCAAAGGTCTGCACCCAGCGCGGCACATCCTGCCAGCCCGGTTCCCAATGATGGTGGTGCAGATAGGCGATGACGAAATCGCCCCGCGCAGACGCCTGACCGATGGCAGACAGATGGATGCTGGCGCTCGCTTGATCGACTTCGACCATGCGGCCGAAATTGGCTGCTTGGGTGAACACGGTGCCGTAGAAATTGAGCTCCCCGTCGCTCGCTATCTCCGGCGGATCTTCCGGCTGCGCATAATTGGTCAGTTCGAAGGGAGAACTTTGCAAATGGCCTCCAAGCCGTGCCAACCGTCGGAAATGCCCGTCCGGCACTCCAATTTTTCGAACGGTCTTAAGCCGGTTGACGCCAGGGCGAGACGGGCGAAAGGCCGTGTGGTTCTCGGCATACATGCTGGACGGGCCGGGACCCGCATCGATCGCAAGAAGAGCGACGTCGCGTGTACCTAGCCGGCGGCGGCCCAGTTCCCGGGCATCGGTCGCGTCGACCCCGATGCCCGCATGCAGGAAGCCCCGTTCTTGAACTTCCTCTAGCGTCGAGAGGACGCCGCCAGCACCGAGATCGAACGCGTGGTTGTTCGCTAAGGCGAGCGCGTTGAAACCAATGTCCTGCAATGCATCCAGAACTTCGGCCCTGGAATAGCCGAAGTACCTGCCCTTGGTCGGCCAACCACCATGTTTGCCAAGGATCGTCGATTCGAAATTGGTGAAAACGACGTCACCTTGCTGCAAGAAGCGTTTAACCTCCGCGAACCGTTCGTCTTGAACATGACGGATGTCGTGCGTGATCAATGATTGGCCGGTTACGACCGCGCAAAATGGGTCTTTCATGAACTCGCCTCATGCTCGTGAAGGGTCGGGCGCCGACATTCGTCCAGCACCACATCGAAGTCGCCGCAGATCGCACGGGCTATTTTGGCAGGGCCGGAGAAATGTCCGTCCTGAACCACTTCAGGCTCAACGCCTTGATGGTGCCATCCTTGGTGGCAGCGTCGAGCGCCGCATTGAACTTGGTGAGCAGCTCGCTATCGTCTTTGCGCATGCCAGCGCCAACACCCGGGCCCCAGAGACCGCCATTCAGCTCCGGTCCGAAAAACACCGCAACCGACCCACCCGGCGCCTCCAGGAAATCGCGCCATGTGAAATAGTCGGCGAGGCCGCCGTCGACGCGCCCCGCGGTAAGGTCGAGCTTCAAATTGTCGAGACTGTCATAGCTGCGAATGGTCACGACATCACCGAGGAGTTGCTTCACAACAGCCTCGGAGTTCGATGAACGAAGGACACCAATGGTTTTGCCGCTGAGGGTCGATCTGAGCCGCTCGATGGTTGCCTTCTCTTTGTCTCCAACCGTGGAAAGATTGACTTTCGCTTTGGTGTCGCCAGTATCGAGCCCGAGCTCTTTGCGCACGACGAACTGGTTGTAGCCGCTGGCGTAGGGGCTGGAGAATGCAATCTGCAGCTTGCGCTTCTCCGTGATCGCCATCCCGGACATGATGACGTCGTATTTCCCGACGAGCAGCGCGGGAATGATTCCGTCCCAATCCTGCGCCACGAAGCTGCATTTGATTTTGATGCGATTGCACAACTCGAGACCGACATCGACATCGTAGCCGTAAAGCTTGCCATCCGCGTCGGTCCCGTCCCAGGGCGGCGACGCCCCTTCGGTGGCGATTGTTATCGTTCGCTCGCTTTCGGCACGTGTCGGCAAGGCTGCGAGCAGGGACGCGACAGAAATGGCAATAGCCAAGGGCATGCGCATAGGGCACCTCTTTCTTTTGGTTTGGGTGGGAAAGCAGTCGTAGGGCTGCGGCGTCACGGCGCGGATGTCGTGATTTCGTGGTCGGGCAAGGTCGGACGGAGCCGCGCCTTGCGTTTTTGCTTTAGGGTGCCGACGGTCGAAAGCCGCCGTTCCAAAAACTGGGTGGCTTTTACGGCGAGTGTCGTGAGCGCGAGATAGATCGCTCCTGCGACGATGAATATCTCGTAAGACGCGAAGGTGACCGACACCATCTGTCTCGCCATGCCGGTTACCTCGAGCAACGTAACCGTGCTTGCCAACGACGAGCCCTTGATCATCCCCACGACCTCGTTTCCATAAGCGGGAAGCGAAATCCGGAAAGCGATCGGAAAGGTGACAAGGCGGGCGATCTGAAAGGGTTTCAGGCCAAGCGCCTTGGCGGCCTCGACGATACCGGTCGGCACGGATTGGAGACCGCGGCACAGGATTTCGGTCGTGTGCGCCGCGCTGTTTAGCGAAAAAGTGAACAGGGCGCACCAGAGAGGGTCTTTAAGGATCACCCAGAAGACGCTGGCGCGCACAGCATCGATCTGGCTCAAACCATAATAGAGCAGGAAGAGCTGCACCAGCATCGGCGTACCGCGGATTACATAGGTGTAGGCCAGCACCGCGAATGAGAGGCTCGGGCGTCCAAACGCGCGAGCGAACGCCAACGGCACCGACAGAAGAAATCCGGCCGTCAGCGACAGGACTGTGAGGATCAAGGTGAGACCGATTCCTGAGGGCAGAGCCCGTAGGGCGTCGAACATCAAGCCAACGTTCATGGTGTCGCCCCCTATCGACTGAATGCGGGAAAGCGCCGCTCCGCCAAGCGGATCGACAGCAATGTGATCGTCGTCAAGGAGAGATAGAAAAAGGATGCGGCAAGGTAGAAGGTCAACGGCGCGCGCAAGGATCCGGCGCCGACGTAGGCAACGCGCATGATGTCGGTCAGGCCGACGACAGAGACCAGTGCTGTATCCTTGAATAGCGATATCCAAAGATTGCCATAGGCGGGCAGCGCCAGCCTTAGCATCTGCGGACCAACTATGAACAACCAGCGCTGCCAGGCTTTCAGGCCAAGCGAGTTCGCGGCTTCGGTCTGACCCGCTGGTACCGCCGCGATTGCACCGCGGAAAACCTCGGTCGCATAGCCGCTGAAGACAATGGTCAGCGCGATGACCCCTGCGGTGAAAGCGTTCACCTCGACATACCTGCCAGCGAGCTTGCTGGCGAAGGTGGTTCCACCGAAATAGATGAGAAGGATTATGAGGAGTTCCGGAACACCCCGAACCACGGTCGTGTAAGCGGTCACGACACTTTTGAAACGGGCTGCAGGCGCGCCTTTCGAGATGGCCAACAGCAAACCGAATACGGTGCCCAGGAACCCACTAACAAGAGCAAGGCCGACGGTAACCATGAAAGCCGCAGCAAATTGAGCAGAAAATCCGCCCATGAGACTCTTCCATCAATTCGCAATTTCGCAATGTATGCCACGTCTTGCCGCGACACACCTCTGGCCGATAGCCAAGGATTGCAAAATCTACTAAGGGATATTCTGCAACGGTTTTGCAGGATTGACCCTAAATTACCGAGCTAACCTATTCATTCAATCTATAATTTTCAGAATTATGCCTATAACAAATGATTATACGGGCAGCTCCTCTCTCGACGCTCTGAATTAGGAG
>NZ_RZOI01000210.1:0-8366 GCF_004022645.1 Mesorhizobium sp. M4A.F.Ca.ET.020.02.1.1
CATCGTCCACCATGCTGGGAGCCGGCTACTACCTTGCGCCGGAGGAAGTGGTATTCCTGCATTCGGCGACCACGGGCGACGTGAACGCCAGGGTCAGGGCAGACCTGACCTTCTTCGAAACACCGGCCGGGGGTGCGGTCTTCTCCACGGGTTCGATCGCCTGGGGAGCGGCGATGGCCGCCGAGCAGGGACGGACCGATGTCGGTCGGTTAACTGAAAACGCTATCCGGCGCTTTGCTGATCCGAGGCCGTTCGCTTTCCCTCAGGCTTCAGGTCCGGGAGGAGACGGGTGAGCCCCTTGGTCATCCGCAACCTGGCGGCCTGAACTGACAATGCGCTCTGGCCAAGATGCATCTCCAACCAAAGAGAGTCGCACAAGCCGCTGATCAGGCTTGCGTCGGTTGCGGCGTCGGATGCGGCATGCCCGGTTGCCTGCCGCAGCGCCTCGGTCAGGGCAGCGAGATATTCTCGTTCCAATTCGAGGCTTATCTCGCGGTAGCGCCGACGCGGCCCGGCCTCTCCCCAAAAGGCAAACCAGACCGACAGCTTGCTGCGCGAGCAGATCGCCTTGTCCAATGGAGCCAACGCCAGGGCCTTCACGCGCTCCACCGTGCCGGCTTCTGAATGCTGCAAGGCAAGCTGCCAGGCCGCGCGAAACTCTGCGGCCAGCATGTCGATCACGCACTCGAACAGGCTTTCCTTGCTGTCGAAATGGAAGTTGACCAGACCATGGGAGAGGCCGGCGTGCCGGGCGATGTCGTAAACGGTGCAGGCCGCAAATCCACGCTCTGCGATTGCTTCCAGGGCGGCTTCGATCAATTGACGGCGGCGCTCGGCGCGCTTTTCCTCGCGCCGAGGCGTGTCTGGGACGGCACGGACGCGATGCGCTGGTCGCCGCCCTTCCTTGGAATCTTCCGTCTTTGACATGGAAGTGGATTAGGCAAGCGAAACGACAGCGTCAAGCGAGGTATCTGGCTCCCAGCGATGTCGACGGAAGCGCGGCCACCTGCCGCAGCTCGAATGTCCTACGGCCTGGCCGACGCTTAACATCGTAATTATGCGGCAGTGCCGATAGTTTGCTCAAGCACACTGTTTACCCTGCACTCTTTTGCGTCACAGTTGCAGTCCAGCGATCAGCCCAAGGGCCGGTTGATGGTACTTTTTCACGAGATGGAATCCCAGCTTCCTTCGCGCACAGAAAGAAAACGCTCGATTGATATCGATAGTCCGCGAAACCTCGAAAAAGATTCCGTCAAGAATTTATCTTTGAAATCAATACCGTAAGTTTTTGGCGGCCAGTGCGTCGGATATCTAGGCGCAAACAAAGAAAAAAAATCAGCAACGTCAATGGCTTATTTGGGTTGGAGACAATCGAGTAGAGGGAAGACCTGCGAAATTCGGCGAAGGGGCTATTTTAGCGTAGAGCATGCGGTTTATCTGCGGCCTTGTTGACTATCGGCACTGCGTCACCGGTAGGACTTGGACACCGGCAAGCTATTGATTCTAAAAAGCCAGATTTTGATTGGTTGCCTGGCGGCATAGAAGGCGGCAACAAAATCCAACGGTATTTCCGGTATATTCACGGCGCTCAAGAGGGCTCGGTGGCATATCGCAGGTGAATTCGCGCGCTGGCGGCATTGTTTTGATGGCTTAAGTCTTGAAATTGCTATGGAAAGCGCCGCCTAGGAAGAATATATGACAATATTCGGGAGAATCCATGTGAATCATCTATCCAGAGAATAGATGATTCCTCAGTCGTCATCGGTCGGAACTGGTCACGCAAGACCGCGAACCGGAATTCCGCACGTACTGTGCCATCACGCCCCCTGTCTCAGTGACATCGGTTCGCTTGGCGCGACATTCGTGCCGGGCTCCTTATTTGGATTTCGTGCCTGCCGTTACGGAAGCTGTCGCTGAGTTCCCAGGATCTGCCAATATTTTAAGAGGCGATCTGTGTTTCTTTCGCTAAGAAATTCTTAAACTATGGAAATATAAAAAAACTAAATCCGAGATAGACGTTGGAGTGATAAGCATAATATTTACAGTGTTCAGCAATTGGCAATGCATAATAACGGAATATATCGCGATATACACAAATATTCTATATTGTCACAAATTTTACATAAATATAGACACATCGCTGCTGTGTGAGTTGTATTGCGTTCAAGAATTTTCGGATGTACGTTAGAACTCTATCATACATTCATAAATCTGCGGTCATATGTCGGGGGGGCAAAATGAACATTTTGTCGCGGCCAGCCTTTTTTGACGCTTTCCAGAAGAGATTTATATTAGCCAGCAAAGAAGAGGCGCCAGTCCCTGGCGTATTTGGTCGTTGGCTGGCGAGTTCGCTCCTGAGGCGCTCACCGGGGCGAGCCCGACGGCCCAGCAAAACATCAGATCTGCCGAACCTGGCGCTTGAGGCTCTTGAGGCGCGCTATCTGCTGTCGGCCGACGTCGTGCCTTTCGCGGTCGACATGAACGACCTGGCCGGGGCCGACTATTCGTTGCGCTATGACAATCTGATCCAGACGATCCAGATCTATGACAACAAGACGGATACGCTGATCGACCAGCGCAACGCGCAGCAGGTCGACTATATCGTGGTGCGCGGCACCGCCGCCGACGACAAGCTCACCATCGACTTCGGCGAAAACTTCCTGGCGGCGCTCGACGTACGCTTCGACGGTGGTGCCGGCAACGATACGCTTGCTATGACGGGCGGCAGCTTCGACGCCGTGCGGCTCGCGACCGACACCGGCCAGTCAGGAAGCATTACCGCGCAAGCCGGCGCGTTGACCCATAGCATTGGCCTGGCGAGCGTTGGCGCGGTCGAGGATGATACAGCGGCCAGCGAGCGAATTTATGCCGACAGTTCCGGGCAGGCGCGGGTGATCCGCATCGGCAGTTCAGATGGTTCAGATGACAATCTGGCGGTGCTTGACGCCGGAACCTCCAACAATCTGATCGCCTACAGGTTTGCAGTTCCTGCGCTCTCGTTGACCGTTGACGCGGGGGCGGGTGACGACAGCTTCGTGCTGCACGAGATCGACCCCGCATTGGCTGGCAAGGTCTTGTTGAGTGGCGGCGCCGGCAGCGACGCCGTTGTCGGGCCTCCGCAGGACACCGATTGGCATCTTACTGGCGACGGTTCGGGTCATGTTGCTGGGGTGTCCTTCGTTACGGTCGAGAACCTGATTGGTTCAGCCGGCAACGAGGACACCTTCTTTGTTGGTGCGGCCGGAAAGTTGAGCGGCGTCATGGCCGGTGGCGATGCCGGCTTCGACAGCATGGTTCTCGACGGTGGCACCTTCGCCTCGGTGAAGTATGTGGCCACCGGGCAGACGTCGGGAACAATCATCCGTGACGGCGTCGTGCTCCACTATGACGGACTTGAACCGATCATCGACAACAGTGTCGTTGCGGACCGGGTCATCACAACCAGCAATGCCGACGATGAAGCGACCCTGAGCGATAATGGCGCGACACTGACGCTGTCGTCGGATTCCCTCATTCCGACATTCGAATCGATCACTTTCAACAAACCCAGCACCAGCCTCACCATCAATCTCGGCGATGATCTGGGCATTCCTATTCTTTCAAAGGATACCTTGACCATCAATGCGGTGAACCTTGGTTCGGCCGCGCTCTTCGTTAACGCCCAGGACGGCAAGGACGAGGTGACGATCTCCGGGACGCTGACTGCCGGCGCAGTCAACGTCAATGCCGAGAAGATTAGCGTTTCCAGCACCGTCAATGCCGGTTCGGTGACCCTGACTGCGGCGGCGGCGGATGATGGAGAAATCACGGGTGGCGCGTATTTCGCGACCCCGGAGGCGATCATCGACCTCACTGGCGCCACGATCATCGTGACGGGCGCGGCTCAATTCACCGCAACCGCGACAGCCAATGTCGAGGCCGAGACTGCCGAGGTTGGGCCGCTCGCGGGTGTCATCGCGACGATCTTGCCCGAGGCACGGGTCAAGTTCAGCAGCACCGATGTGACCGCGGCCAGCCTGTCGGCGTCGAGCACCGTAACCGTGACGCTGACCGCAAAGGACGAGTCCGATGCCGGTTCCGACAACGATGAAAAGAAGGATGCGGCGGTTTCCGTCACCGTTCTGGTCAGCGACGCGATCACCGAAGTGCTCGCCGGCAGCGTGCTCAGCGTCTCGGGCGCGGTGTCGCTGACCGCGACCAGCAATCTGACGATGACCACCGAGGCCGATGGCGGTAGCGGCGGCAAGGGCGCCAGCGTTGCGGTTTCGGAAGTCAATGCGACAACCCGCGCCAATGTCTCGGGCGGCTCGACGATTGGCGCAAATGCCGGCAATACGCCGGATTCGATCGCGCTCGGCGCGACGCTGACGAGCAACATTACGACGATTGCCAGGTCGACGGCAGGCGGATCGGACCAAAGTGCAGGCGGTGACAACGAATCCGAGGAGCGTCTGAAGGACCCCAACAAGGACAGCAATACGTCCGACAAGGCGACGACAAGCGGCGGCGACATCACCTTTGCCGGCGCAGTGACGGTGTCCGATTATCGGCCGACGACCGAAGCCTTCGTTCAGGCTTCGACCCTCACGTCCGGTGGCGCGATCACGCTGACCGCGCAATCGACGGACAAGGTGACGGCGACGGCAGACGGCACCAACACGAACTCCTCCGCTAACGGCGCGACCGGCATCGGCGTTGCGGTTGTGCTGAGCATCGCCGACGTCACGACGCGCAGCTATCTCGGCGGCACCTCGTCGCTGTCGGCGAGTGCGGTGTCATTGAGCGCCACGATTGCGGCCGGCGACAGCTTCGTCGCTCAGGCGACCTCTGGCGCCGGCGACGGCTCCAAGACGCAGGTGGCCGGTTCGCTGGCGATCAATATCGTTATCACCGAGGCTTCCGCCGACGTCGCGGCAAACGCCTCGATCGATCTGAATGGCGCGGATCTGTCGCTCACCGCCAACTCCACCACCAACGTCCAGACCGATGCGGTTCCTGACGACGCAAGCGGCGCCGCGGGTGAACTCGGCATCGGTGGTTCGGTGGCCCTGACCATCGTCGACAATTCCACCTCGGCGTCGATCCGCAACAATGCGGCCATCGTTGCCGGCGATGCTATCACCATGACCGCGACTGGCGCCCATACCGCTGCGACCACGGCGGAAGCGGGTGCGGAAGGCGGCGATGTCGGTATTGGCGGTGCGGTGGCGATCGACGTCATCGACAACAACACGGAGTCGTCCATCGGTTCCGGCGGCGAACTCGACATCACCGGCAATTTGACGGCCAGCGCCAGCAATCACGGCGTGAGCACGACGCTGGCCGATGGGGATGCCATCGGCTCGACGGCGATCGGCGCGGCGATTGCGCTTGCCTTCGTGGACAACCGGGCGTTCTCGACCTCGAACCGCAATCTTCGTTCGAACGGATCGATCAGCCTGTCGGCCGCCAATGACGGCTCCAGCAAGGCGGAATCGATCGCCAGCGCGGCTGGCGCCGAAGAAAACGAAGACGGCAACACCAAGCCCGACGATCAACGCGACAAGGAAGTCGATCTGGCCAACAGCAAGTCGAATGATGGCGACAGCGTCAGCAAGTCGGCCAACAGTTCAGGCGGCAGTGGCGGCGGCGATGTCAGCGTCGCGGCAGCACTTGCTCTCAACGTCTCGTCGTCGGTCGCGGTGGCGTCGATCAATGACGGGCGCACGGTCATTGCCGGCGAGGGCGCCGGCGTCGGTGAACTCAATTTGCAGTCGTCCAACAACATGGACGCGACGGCGGAAGCCGATGGCACAGCAAAGACGAGCGACAGCGGCACCGCTGTCGGTGTCGCCGTGGCGATCAATATCGCGACAATGCGCAACGAGGCATCGATCGGGGCGGGCAGCATCATCACCGCCGACGGGGTGAAAGCCGAAGCGAAGATGAAGAACGTCGGTGGTGACGTGACGCATCGTTTCGGCGCCGAGTCGACCTCCGGTGCCAGCGGTGGCGATATCGGCGTGGCCGGCTCGTTCGCGCTGAGCTTCGCCGATACCGACACGCTAGGCGTGATTGGTCTCGACCATGCCGATCAGCCGGCAGGTGGCGCCGCGACGGTCACCTTGACCGGCGGCAACGTCCTGCTCACGGCGATCAACACGACCGAAACCACGACGACGGCGACCTCCTCCGGGGCCGGCAGCGGCTCGGGCAGCGTCGGCGTCGGCGCATCGATCGCGCTCGGCATCGGCTTGAACAGCACTGTTGCTGGCGTCGAGGACGGCGAGACGGTTAGCGGGACGACGGGCAATTTCACGGTCACCGCGACATCCAATGACACGCTGACGACGACGGCCAAGGCCGGCGCGCAAGGCGCTACCGGTATCGGCGGCGCGATCGCTGTCGCCTATGTCGACAACGATACGGATGCGCACATCGGCACCGGCGGCGGCGCAGCGATCACGCTGACGGGCAATTTGGCCGCGCAAGCGTCGCACACCGGGACGGTTCACACGCTTGCCGATGGCGAAGCTGCCGGCAGCAGCGTTGGCGTTGGCGCGTCGATTGCGCTGAACATCGGCGAAGTCACCAACGACGCATTCCTCGGCCGCAATTTCCAGAATGTCGGCACGGTGACGATCACCGCGACCTCGACACTCGACACCAAGGCAGAGTCCAAGGCGAGTTCGAAGGGCCAATCCACGAAGAAGTCCGATGGCACAACGGATAGTGCCAACTCCGATCAGGAGACGACCAACCAGACCGAGATGGCCAAGAACCAGAGCGGCGGCACCAAGACGCCGACGCAGAGCGGCAGCGGCAGCCTTGGCCAGGCCGATGGCAACAGCAATGCGCAGACCGGCAAGGGTACGCAGGGCGGCAATGGCTCCGGTGGCACCAACGTGGCGGCAACGATCGCCGTCAATTTCCTCGATGCAGACAACCAGGCGCAGATCGCCGGCAACGTGACGATCTCCGGCACTGGTGCGATGAAGGTCGAGGCAATCAGCACGACCGACGCGCGGGCATTGGCCACGGCGACCTCTACGAACACCAGTTCCAATACCGGCGTCGCCGCCGCGGTCGGTCTCAACATCGTCCTCCTCGACAACAACGCGATGATCGGCGCAGGCGCCGATCTGACAGCTGGATCGATCGAGGTCCGCGCCGCGACCGCCAACGGCCAGAAGAACACGTTCCAGGCGCGCGCCCTCTCCGGTGCGGTCTCCAAGAACACCGCGATCGGCGGCTCGGTTGGCATCAACTATCTCGATGTCAACACGCTGGCATCGGTCGGCGACAATGTCGATCTCGACGCCAACACCGGCAACATCGAGATCGGCGCCGTCAGTCTCAATGAAATGCAGAACCTGGCCGGCGGTGCGGCCTTGAGCACCGGCAGCGGCGGTGGCGGCGTGGGCATCGCGGTCACCGTCAACATCGTCAACGATCTCAGCACCAAGGCCGAGACCGGCATCAATCTCGACGCCGAAGCGCAGGGCGCGATCAACGTCACCTCGCATGCCGAACTGCTGCCGGTCACGGAAAACCTGCCTGTCATCGGCTCGCTGGCCGTCACCAGCTTCGCCGCCGGCATCGCCGGTGCGTCCGGCGGCTTTGCCGTCGGCGGTTCGTCCAGCGTCAACGTGATCTTCATGGAGACGCACGCCTCGGTGAACGACAACTCCGACCTCGAGGCCGGAACCGGCATCAAGATCGAGGCGACGGACCTGCTGACCGTGGTCAGCGGGGCGGGCGGCATCGGCCTGACGCTGAACGGCAATGCCGGCGTCGGCATCGGCCTCGACGTGCAGGTGATCACGCGCAACACCAGCGCCTGGATGGGCGGCGGCGCGGATCTGGATACGTCGGCCGGCAACATCGTCATCAACGCCGACTCCTTCGACGACATCACTTCGATCGCGGCGACGTTCGGCGGCAGCGCCGGCGGCTCGGCCGGCGTCGCGGCGTCGGTCGGCGTGCTTTATCTTGACACATCGACGCAGGCCTTCGTCGAGGCCGGCAGCGCGCTGAACAAATCGCATCTGGGCGCCGGCGGAGATGTCTCCGTGACGGCCACCGGCGATGCGGACGTGTTCCTGCTGGCGGGCGCGGCGGCGTTCGGCCAAAGCGCCGGCATCGGCGTTTCCGGAACCGTGTTTGTCCATCTCGACGACGTGAAGGCGGAGCTCTATGGCGACGCCGATGTGGTCACCGGCGGCGCCAACGGCCTCTCCGTGTCGGCGATTTCCACCGATGAGGTGCTGATCATCGCCGCCGCCGGCGCGGCTTCCGCGCAGGCGGCGGTCGCCGGTTCGGTCGCCGTAACAGTGCTGACCGAGACAACGACGGCGCGCATCGGCGCAAACAGCAAGGTTTCCGGC
>NZ_RZOI01000211.1:0-8362 GCF_004022645.1 Mesorhizobium sp. M4A.F.Ca.ET.020.02.1.1
ATGCGAGCCGCCACAAGCGCATCGACTACATCTTCACCAGCGCCTCGCTCGCCAGATCGCTGAAGCGCCTCTGGGTCGACCGGCAAGCGGTGGGTTCGGACCATCTGCCGGTCTGGGCCGAATTGGATTGACCTGGAAAACTTTCCGAACTGTCGAAGCGATGCGCTGATGTGTGTCGAGATTCAGGTCAGGCCGAGTCGAAAACGCTGGTTTCCGAGAACCGGAGCGGAGCGTGCTTGAGGCACGTGAGCACCGGAAGCACAGGAAACCAACGTTTGCAGACCGGCCTCACCTGAATATCGGCACACATCAAAAGTGGACCCAGTTGCGCAAGCTGGTCCACGTCTTGCGATCGAGCCGGTAGCGCTCGACCGGCACCTGGCCGGCGACGATCGAGTTCAGCATGCCCTGGCCGGCATACTGGAAGCCACACTTGTGAATGACCCGGCGAGAGGCCGGGTTGATGACCCGGGTCGAGGCCTGCAGCACCTGGATCGAGGTCCTCTGGAAGGCGAGGTCGACCAGCGCGTGCGCCGCTTCCGTGGCGTAGCCACGCTTCCAGTAAGGTTCACCGATCCAATAGCCGAGCTCCAGCCCGCGATCGGTGGTGTTGAGCCCCGCGCAGCCGACGAAGGTGCCGGTGCCGGCAAGCGTCAGCGCGTAGACGATGCCGGCGCGACGCGACGCCGCCATGGCGAGGAAGGCGCGTGCCTCGGCCTCGCCGTAGGGATGCGGCATGCGAACCAGCATCTCGGCCACGTGACGATTGTCGGCGAGCGCCACCAGTTGCCCGATGTCGCTGTCGCGCGGGGCGCGCATCACCAGCCGCTCGGTGGCCAGCACCGGGCAGTCTATCGCGTAACTTTCGTCGTCCGTGTCTTCCGCTTCGGCAACCATTTTCAGTCCTCCAGGCAAAGAAAAAGGGGAGATGGAAACCCATCTCCCCTGATCCTTTTCCTGGCCTGGCCAGACACCGGTTCCCGAGATGGGTGCCGGTGTTGTGGTGCGGAACCGGCTACTCCGCTGCTTTGGTAATCGGGTTCACCGAGACGTAGGTTCGGCCGTTGGCTTTTTTGTTGAAGGCGACTGCGCCGGCTTCGAGCGCAAACAGGGTGTGGTCCGTGCCCATGCCTACGTTGGTGCCCGGATGCCATTGCGTGCCGCGCTGACGAATGATGATGTTGCCGGCAAGCACGGCTTCGCCGCCGAACTTCTTCACGCCGAGCCGCTTGGAGTGCGAGTCGCGACCGTTGCGCGACGAACCGCCAGCTTTCTTGTGTGCCATCTAACTAACTCCGATACGCCGCGAGGGCGTTTGAATGGTCTTATGAACGCGTTCGCGTTCCGTTTCAAGTCCGATCCGGCGATCGTTTCGCCGGCTCCGCCTTACTTCTTCGCCAGCTCCTTGGCCTGCTCGCGCCAGTCCTTGATCTGGTCGGCGCTGAACGGCATGTGCTCGTCGATCTTGGCGACGTCCTTGTCGGTGAGCTTGGCGAGCTGCGCGAAGGTGATGATCCCCTGCTAGTTGAGGTCCTTGGCGGCAACCGGGCCGATGCCCTTGATCACCGTCAGGTCGTCCGGCTCGCCCTTCGGCGCCTTGAACAGCGGCGCGGCGGCTGCTTCGGCCTTGGCTTCTTCCTTCGGAGCAGCTTCCTTCTTGGCCTTGGCCTCCTTCGGAGCGGCTTCGGCCTTCGCCTCGACAGCAGCCTCGGCCTTGGCTTCCGGCTTGGCGGCGGCCTTCTTCGCCGGCTTGGCGCCACCCAGCAGGATCTCGGCGATCCTGACGGTGGTCAGAAGCTGGCGGTGGCCGATCTTGCGGCGCGAATTCTGCCGGCGGCGCTTCTTGAAAGCGATGACGGTGCGGTTCTTGCCCTGTTCGACGACTTCGGCCGTGACCAGAGCGCCATCGACGAACGGCGCGCCGAAGGTGACGTTCTCGCCCTCGCCATGCGCCAGCACATTGCCGATCTCGACGATGTCGCCGACCTTGGCTTCGAGTTTCTCGATCTTCAGGAGATCGTTGGCGGCGACGCGATACTGCTTGCCGCCCGTTTTGATGACTGCGAACATTTTTTGCCTTTCGCTGTTCGGTCGGCCTCGATGAACCGCATCGAGCGGTTCGGCCGTCTTTTTGTCAGTCTGCGGGTTCAAAAAACAAGCGGCGCGGAAGAACCCTCCACGCCGATTGCGCGCGTTCCCTAACCGAAGGTCCGGTCAAAGTCAAGGCAAGCAGCCGACACCATGAACGTCCGGCAGTTCGCGATGCCTGGGCCGGCTGCCGCCCGTATGCGAGGCGGACCATGACGCTCGCGGACTGGCCGTCTGCCGGCCCGTCGGAGCCGCCTGGCCGTGACCAAATCGACACCGCGTCAAAGAAGCCGCTCATCCGGCAGATTTGGCCTTGTAACCTTTACGTCCAGTCGTTATCTAGTGCGCCGCGCCGGCAACGGCCGACCATGACCGCGGAGAGGTGGCAGAGTGGTCGAATGCACCGCACTCGAAATGCGGCATGCTCGCAAGGGCATCGGGGGTTCGAATCCCTCCCTCTCCGCCAGCCTGCTCGCACTCCGAGCTTCGCGGAACAGCCCGCTCTATCGCGAAGCAGGTTGCCCCTCCGAAGCTTTGGCGCAGGCGGGCGGCTCGGAGCCTCTCCCGATATCTGCTTTTCACTGGCCCACATCGGCCTCGCGGATGAAATCGCGCAGCCTTTCCATGTCCCAGGACAGTGGGCGGTCGTCGCTGTAGTGCGCGACGCGCTGGCGGATGGCGCGATAGATGGCGTCGGTCCCTGGCGCCCGTGCCGCGCGGTCTGACAGGAAATCATGCGCTTGCGCGGCTGCCATGAGTTCGATCGCCAGAATATATTCGGCGTTGTCGATGACCGCCAAGAGCTTGTTGGCCGCCACCGTCGGGTGCGCCAGGAAATCTTCCTGCAAGCCGGATGTGACGCCGCCGTCGGTTGCTGCCGGCGCGGCAAGGCGCCGATTGACGTTGCTTAGCGAAGTGGCGGTGTACTGGGCGATCATGAAGCCCGAATTGCAACCGCCTTCCGCCGCCAGAAATGCCGGCAGATTATTGACCAGCGGATTGACCAGGCGGTCGATGCGACGTTCGCTCATGGCGGCAACCTGCGCCAGCGCAATCGTCAACCCGTCGGCGATCTGCCCGAGCGCGGCCGCGACCGGATGCGCCTGCGAAAACACCCGCGGGTCATCGAGCGAGCCGGATACGATGGGATTGTCGGTTACCGAAGCCAGTTCACGATCGACCAGTTGCGCGGAACGCTCCAGCACCTCACGCGCCGCGCCATGCACATGCGGCACCGCGCGGAGGCTGAGGGCGTCTTGCGTGCGACTGCCATGCGCAGCCGCGATCAGCCCGCTGCCGTCGAGCAGGCGCCGCAATGAAGCGCCAACCGACTGGATGCCGGGCGAAGGCCGCATGGCAAGCACATCTTCGTCGAAGGCCGCCATCTGCCCGCCGGCGGCCTCCAGCGTGAGCGCCGCGGCGGCATCGGCCCAACCCAATAGACGCTCGGCGCGAGCCACCGCGATGCTTGTCAGGCCGGTTGCGCACGCCGTGCCGTTGACGAGGCTCAAACCTTCCTTGGCGCCCAGCACCAGCGGCTCGAGGCCGATCTCGGCCAAAGCCTCGCGACCGTTCATCCTGCGCCCGGCGACCCTTGCCATGCCCTCGCCGATCAGCACCAGCGCTATATGGGCATTGTGCGTGAGATATCCGGCGGATCCCCGAGAAGGAACTTCCGGAATGCAGCCGCGCTCGAGGAAGGTGAGCAGATTGCGGACGATCTCAGGCCGCACGCCCGAATGGCCATGCGCGAAGTTTGCCACCTGCACGGCGATGATGGCGCGGATGCCGCGTTCGGGCGCCAGTTCGCCGACGCCGCAAGCGTGGCTGAGAATGATGTTGCGCGAGAGCTTCTCCTGGAGGGCCGGCGCCACCACCTGGCTCGAAAGCGCCCCGACGCCCGTATTCACACCATAGGCGCGGATGCCCTTTTCGACGAGGCTTGCCACGATGCGGTTCGCATGCGCGATGCGATCCCAGGCGGCCGGCGCCAACGCCAGCTTTTCGCCGTCTCCCACGCGCGCGATGTCGCGCCAATTTGCGGCATTGTCGATGATTATCGTCATTCGTGCATTCCACTTGGGGCTGACAGCCCTCAAAACCTGCGCTGGTTCCTCCAGCAGCGTCGTACCTAGAGCTTTTCCGGCACAGCCTTTGTCGGAATTTCGCCGCGGCGGGGGAAAAATTCAGCGGAACGTGGCTCCTGCCGATCGGCGTTCGGCAACTGCCGGCCGGAATGCGCGGTTGCGATCGCCGGACGTGGTCTGGGCAGACAGGGCGTCCGCGGCCCGGGAGTTTGTCCCTCGGTCTCGGCGGTTGCGCCTGACCTAGACCGCGCGATGCCCCGCGATAGCTTCGAGAAAGACCTCGCCGAACTCCCTCAGCTTGGCCTCGCCGACGCCGTTCACCTCGGCGAAGGCGTCGAGGTCGCGCGGGCGGCGGTCGGCCATGTCGATCAGCGTGCGGTCGGAGAAGACGACATAGGCCGGCACCTGGCGTTCTTTAGCCAGGCGCAGCCTCAGCGTCTTGAGCGTGGCGAGTAGCGCGGCATCCACGCCTTCCATGTCCGCTCCGCCACCCTCGGCGGAGCGCGCCTTGCCGCGCATGGAGCGGTGCCGGGTCTCGACGCGATACTCGAACGAGCCCTCGCCGCGACCGAGCACATGGCCGCTGTCGGAGATGGCGATACCGCCATGGCCGGCCGGATCGGGCACGAGAAACCCGCCTGCGACGAGCTGGCGGATCAGCGACAGCCACGCAGGCCGCTTGTGCGCCATGCCGCTGCCGAAGCTGGCAAGCCTTTGGTGGCTCCTGGCCAGCACCTTCTCGGTCTCATGGCCGAGCAGGATGTCGATGACATGGGCGGCGCCGAAACGTTCGCCGCTCTGGGCGACGGCGGCAAGGATCAACCGCGCCTCGGCGCTGCCGTCGGCGCGCGGCACCTGCTCGAGGCAGTTGTCGCAATTGCCGCACGGCTCGGCCAGTTCGCCGAAATAGCCGAGCAGCACCTGGCGCCGGCACTGCGCCGTCTCGCAATAGCCGATCAGCGTGTCGAGCCGGCCATGCGAGCGGCGCTTGTGCTCGGGCGCCGCATCTTCATCGTCGATGAACATGCGGCGCGTGCGGATGTCGCCGAGGCCGAACAGCATATGCGCCTCTGCCGGCCGGCCGTCACGGCCGGCGCGGCCGATCTCCTGGTAATAGGCTTCCAGGCTGCTGGGCAGGTCGGTGTGGACGACATAGGCGACGTCGGGCTTGTCGATGCCCATGCCGAAGGCGATGGTGGCCACCATGACGACGCCGGAGAGCGTCATGAAGGCGTTTTGATTCGCTTCACGCGCGTCCTTGCTCATGCCGGCATGATAGGCGAGCGCGGTGACGCCGTTCTTCTCGAGGAAGGCCGCCACCTCCTCCGTCTTCTTGCGCGACAGGCAATAGACGATGCCGCTGCGCCCTGGATGGCGTTCGATGAAGCGCAGCAACTGGCGCTTGCTGTCCTGCTTGGCCTCGATGGCAAGCTTGATGTTCGGCCGGTCGAAGCCCAGCACCAGGGTCTCGACGCGCCCGGAGAACAGCCGGGCTTCGATGTCGGCGCGAGTCCCTTCGTCCGCCGTCGCCGTCAGCGCGATGACGGGCACATCCGGGAAGATGCCGCCGAGCCGCGACAGGTCTTCATATTCGCGCCGGAACGCTGGCCCCCATTGCGAAATGCAATGCGCCTCGTCGATGGCGATCAGGCGGACGTCGAGCCTGGCCAGCGCATCGAGCATGCGCTCGGTCATCAGCCGCTCCGGCGCGAGATAGAGCAGCCGCGTCTGGCCCGACGCGACACGGCGCCAGGCGGCGACATTGGCCTCGCGGTCGAGCGAGGAATTGATCGTGTCGGCGGCCACACCCGCCAGACGCAGCGCCGCGACCTGGTCCTGCATCAGCGCCACCAGCGGCGACACGACGATGGTGAGCCCGCCCAGCACCAGCGCCGGGACCTGGTAGCAGAGCGATTTGCCGGCGCCGGTCGGCATCACCGCCAGCACATGGCGGCCGTTGAGCAGCGCTTCCATCACAGCGGCCTGGCCGGGGCGAAAATCGTCGTAGCCGAACACGTCCTTGAGGACGCGATGCTTGGCATCCCGTGCATCCGCCGGGACGCTCGCCGCCGATCTATGCATCACCCGATGGTCCCCGGTTTGGTCGAGGCGATGGTCTTAAAGGCAAGATCGCCCGAGCGCCACCCGCCGCGTGTTCCGCCTGCGTTCTGGTCGGCTGCCAGCGGGCGGATCATGCGCCGCTGCAGGCGCTCGATGACGCGACTCACTGTCCACGTTCGCCCTTTCCGGCGTTCAGATCTGACGGCAACTCATAACCGAATTCGCGGCAGAACATCTCGACGCGGGTGAGGAAGGCCGGCGGCAGACCCTGGAGATAGGTCCTGAGCGCCTCATTGCGTTCCCATTTCCGCAACGAGGTGGCGCGGATCGGATTATCCGCATCGGCGCTGAAGCGGATCGCCGGCGCGAGGCCGAACGCGCCGGAGATCCTCGCCTGCGCGGCATCCGGCTCGGCAATCAGATCCTCATAGCGCAGGTAGAGGATCTTGCGCGCCGGCTGGGCCTCGCGCAACCGGTTCAAGCCGGCATACTCCGCCCCCCAGCGTTCGGTCGTGACATGAAAGGGGCGCAGATGCACCGTCTGCGGATGCGCGCTGGTCAGCACGTCGAAAGGATGGCGCACACAATAGATCAGGCCGATGCCGGCGGGCAGTTGCCATAGCTGCTCGTGGCTTTGGGCAGTGCGCTTGACGACGAGACTGGCATGCGGGCGTTTCAGTTCGAGCAGCTTTGGAAAGGGCGATTCGAATTCATGGACATAGGTGTCGTCGAAACAGCCCATCAGCCGGCGGGCGAGCGTGGTTCCGCTGCGCGCGCAGCCGGCTATGAATATCCGCCTGGGCTGCTTGGTCCGGATCCCGAGGCGTCGAAGCCGTTCCGACAGCGGCGAGGCCACCCGGCGAATGGTTCTGGCAAGCCGGTCCGCCATCCGCTCCGGCATCGAATGGATTTCGGCCAGCGCTATGCCGCTCTCGCCGGCGGCGGCATAGAGCAGCCATGTCCGGCCGTCCTCCTCGAAGATCGCCGGATCGCGCAAGGCGTTTTCCCGGCCTCTTGCCAGCCCCGTCCGGCTGCGCCGGACAGGCTCGCCATTGCCTTCGAATCCACATGACGGCCGCAGCAGTTCGGTCTTGCCCCGCACCTTCCAGCGTTGCCAGTCCGGCGCGAGGTCGACGGTCCCGTGGAGGATCCGCTCCGGCGCATCGCCCCGGCGCGTGTAGTAGACCCTGAGCCGCTCGCCGCATGTCTGCACGGCGACATGCCTGGGGGAGAGACGGCGGCCCGAGGCAGGCAACAACACGGGGCCCGGCTCGAAGCCCGAAAGCCCGTCGCTGGAGCGCGACAGCGTGACGGTGCCGGTGCCGAAAAGCCCGTACCACCAGCCACCGTGGCGGAAGATCCGCGCATAGGATGGCCCGAGCGGCTCCGGACGGGGCTCGAAATGGATGCCGTCGGGCGAGGTTGCAGCAAAACTCGTCTGGCGACGGCCGCCGGCCTCGGTCGGTCCGTGAAAATACATGACCAGGCGGCGGCTCTGATCATCGACATGCACGTCCGGCGAAGCGATGTGCTCTCGCAGGAACGGGCATTGTTCGAGCGACAGCGCCCCGCCGGGATGGACCCGCCACGGACCCTGCGGCGAATCCGCGTAGGCGAGCCGGATATACGTGCCCGTGTGGTGGGCGAAATAGAGATAGTAGGCGCCGAGCCGGCCCGGCAGCCAGTCGGGTACCCTGATCAGCGACGGGCCGTTGATGTTGTCGCCATCGTCGCCCGGCAGCATGCCCGGCGTGATGATGGGCCCATGTCGCCGAACCGCCAGAACGACGCGAGTCCCGGGCTGACAAGCCTCTTTCCGGCCTTCGTTCAAGCTTTGCCTCTCCGCCCACGAACATGGTCAGATACGTGCATTTTCAGGTGCCTGCAAATGGCCTGGCTTATCCACAGGCGGGAGCGTCGCCGTGAACCTCATTCGAGCCCGCGTTAAACCTATCTTCACCATGTTGCGGCACCGTCCCAGTCCTGCGGTGATGTTTTGAGTACCGCGGCGCCACACGCGCCCAGGCAACATACCCGCGCCTCCCCGGAGGCGCGGGTTTTCTGTTTCCGTGCGCGGCAGATCGCCTTTGACTCCCCAGGACGGCTTCAGTATCAGCGGCCGGACC
>NZ_RZOI01000212.1:0-8330 GCF_004022645.1 Mesorhizobium sp. M4A.F.Ca.ET.020.02.1.1
TCCGGCGAGGCTCGCATTGAGATGCAGGCTTTCGGCGCGGATCATCAGCGTCTCGCGCGACGCCCCAGTACCGTCGACCTTGCGCGCCAGGCCCGGGGCGATAATGTTGGCCTCGCCCATGAACTCGGCGACGAAGCGTGTCGATGGACGATCATAGATTCGCTGAGGCGCATCGATCTGCTGGATGCGGCCGGAGTTCATCACCGCGATCCGGTCGGACATGGTCAGCGCCTCGCGCTGGTCATGGGTCACATAGATGGTGGTGATCCCGAGATCATCGTGCAGGCGCCGGATCTCGTACTGCATGGTCTCGCGCAGATTCTTGTCGAGCGCCGACAGCGGCTCATCCATCAGCATCACGCGCGGCTCGAAGACAATTGCCCGCGCCAACGCCACACGCTGGCGCTGGCCGCCGGACAGAGCGCCGATGCCGCGCTCCGAAAGACCGTCCAGCTTCACGCGGGCCAAGGTGTCCAGCGCCCGCTGGCGCGCTTCCGCCTTCGGTATCCTGCGCAGCATCAGCGGATATTCGACATTGGCGAGGACGTTCATGTGGGGGAACAGCGCGTAGTTCTGGAAAACGATGCCGATTTCCCGCCTGTTGGGGGCAAGGCGGGTGACGTCGCGAGCCCCCAACAGGAGTTTTCCGGAATCGGGTCGGACAAAACCGGCCAGAGCCATCAGCAAAGTGGTCTTGCCCGACCCGGAGGGGCCGAGCAGCGTAAGGAATTCGCCGGCCCTGATGTCGAGCGAGACATCGTCCAGCGCGACGTAAGACCCATAGGCCTTACGCACGCTGTCGATGGTGATCGGAAGCGATTTCATCATGCGCTCCGTCGTTGCATCTGATGCGCTGGAGCGTCAGCGACTGATCATTTCATCGAAGGCCTTTTGCGCGGCTTCGCCGTTCTTCAGCCACCAGTCGGCATTCGAGAACACCGAAGTGCCGGCGTTTTCGGGCGCCGTCGCCAGGGTCTTCAGACGGTCCTTCGGAATAAGGCCTCCTTCATAGGCGGCAGGGTTGACCGGCCCGTAGGCGATGAAATCGGTGAGCTTCGCCACCCGAGCGGGTTGCGTCATCGCCGCGATCAGCTTCATGGCCGCGTCCTTGTTCTGGGCGCCCTTCGGCACACCGAGGCAGTCCGTGCCGATAACGGAACCCTTGAACGTATAGTCGACGGCGCCGCCATCCGCCTTCACGGTCTGGGATCTTCCGTTCCAGGTGACAACCAGATCCGCTTCGCCGTCTTTCAGCAGTTGCGCCGACTGCGCGCCCGAGGTCCACCACACGGAGACGTTTGGCTTGATCGCCTCGATCCGCTTGATGGCGCGCTGCAGCCCTTCCGGGGTGCTGAGCACGGAATAAACGTCCGCCGGCGCCACGCCGTCGGAGAGCAGCGCGATCTCGATCAGGTCCTGCGCGTTGGCGCGCAAGGCGCGACGGTTCGGGAACTTGGCGACATCCCAGAACTCCGCCCAGCTTTTCGGCGGGTTGTCGCCAAGGGCCTTGGTGTTCCACGACATGACGGTGCCGTAGGAATCGAAGGGATAACAGTAATCGGACTTTGCGCCGGCCGGCACGGATTTGGGATCGATAATCTTGTAGTCGAGCGGTTCCAGCAGCGACTGCGCGGCCGCCTGTGCGCCTTCCGGCGAGCCGAGATGGATGATGTCGGTGGTGACCGCGCCCGAGGTGACCTGCATCTTCAACGCGGCAAGGCCGTCGCTCTGCGTCTCTTCGCGGACCTCATAGCCAAGCTCTTTTGCAGCGGGAGCCCACATGGCCTCCTTGATGGCATTGCCATAGTCCCCGCCTGCGGTGGTGATGGTGACCGTTTGAGCATAGACGGGCAAGGCAGCCGAGACTGCGATCACCGCCAAGGAAATGCGTGGTAGCCAAGACATGGATTTTCCTCCTCCAGGATTCATCAAAGCGTCGATTACGTGGCCATTTTAGAAAATCGTAACGTTACGATTGCAGCGAAACGGCAGTGAGTCAAGCGGCTTTACGGCGGACATTCGATAGTGGGGGCGTCGGATTTGACCGTCAGGTCGAATCCGGTAACGTTACGAAGCGCAGCAAAATCAGCCGACGCATTCGCAAATCAAGTCGGGCGACATGGCCAATCTAAAACAGATCGCGGCGGAACTTTCTCTTTCGGTGACCACCGTATCGCGCGCTCTGAAGGACGGTCCGGAGGTGCACCCCTCGACCGTGGCGCGGGTCAAGGAGGTGGCCAACCGCGTCGGCTACGTGCCTGATCATCATGGTCGCGCGCTCAAAACCGGACGGACCATGACGCTGACGGCGGTGCTGCCGATGGAGACGAGCGATTACCTGTCCGATCTGGCCAAGCTTCCCCTGATCGAGGGCATGACGCTGGCGGCGCGGCAAACGGGCTACAGCCTGTCCATATATTCCACCACGCCCGACGATGATCCGGTCGAAAGCATGCGGCGCCTGTTGCAGGCGCGCAGCGCGGACGGGCTGATCATCACGCGCATGGTCTCGGGCGATCCGCGCATCAAGCTGCTGCTCGACCAGGGCATACCGTTCGTCACCTTCGGCAGAACCGATGTGGACGCCGCCTATCCCTATGTCGATATCGACAATGAGCAGATCGCCTATGACGCGACCCGACGGCTCATGGGCAAGGGCTGCCGACGCATAGCGCTGCAGCTTCTCGTGGCGAAGGACCAGGCGAGCGCCGCGCGGCTCAAAGGCTATCAGAGAGCGATGGCCGAGGCCGGCCTTCCGATCGACCAATCGCTGATCGGCCACGGCACGTTCACGATGGAATCGAGCGCAGCCTGGTTCGATCGGCTGCTGGCGTCGTCAGATCCGCCAACGGGCCTGGCGTGCGCCAATGAACTGGGCCTGCTTGGGGCGCTGCACGCGCTCGGCCGACGGGGCCTTGAGCCGGGCCGAGACGTCCACATCGTCACTCGCGACAACACGCGTCTGTCGCGCTTCCTGCCGGCGAATATCGGCGTTCATTCCGTAGACATGGCAGCCGTCGGGCACAAACTGATCGAGCTGCTGGAGGACCGGATCGCCAATCCGCTTGGGTCGGTCGCGACAGTCTTGTTTGAAGGTGAGTTCGACCCTGGCGAACAGGTCGGACCTGAAGAAGTGGGAGTAAGTCAAATACTCAAAAAGTGAAAAGTGAAGATCCGCATTGCCCTGACAATTATCGGTGACTGGGCCGAACGGCGCGCAGATCCGGATCAAGGACGCTCCTCTTCAACACGCCGATATGTTGCCGATGGCAGGTTGATGCCTGCAGCGGAGATGTTCATGCACCGGAAAGTCAACGCCGTGGCTGCATTTCGGAACTGAATTTGAGCCATCCCCGGCAAGGGATTAGCGGCCCATTTCCCGGCAAGCTTCAGGAAACCGTCGATGTAGGATGTCGTCTCAAGCGGTAGCGTTGACGGACTCCTCGACCAGTAACAAAACGGTGTATGTTTTCTATAGTATAGACATCGACGCTCTCAGGAATTTGCTCGGCGCTGGTCTGCAGAGGCGCGGCGACAACGGCTTGGTCATAGAAACAGTATAAACTCGCTTAAACGCGCTTCAAGCGACGAAATTGCGTTGCCACGGGATCAGCCTAAGGATCGCCCGGAAAGCTCCACTCCAAAGGGGAACCCAATGAGCGATTCCAGCAGGCTGTCGAGCCTCACACGCCGTAATCTTCTTCAAGCGGGGGCCGCTTTGGGCCTGGCCGCAGCGACCGGCTCCCTGGGGTCGCCGGCCGCCGCACAAACGCCAGTGCGCGGCGGACAGTTGCGGCTCGGGCTGGATGGAGGCGCCTCAGCCGATACACTTGACCCGGCCCTGGCGTCCGCCAGCGTCAATTTTGTGATCGCTCATTGCTGGGGCGACACTCTGGTCGAATCCGACCCAACGACGGGCGCGGCGGTTCCCTCGCTGGCCGAGTCCTGGTTCCCCTCCGCCGACGCCAAGGAGTGGACCTTCAAGATACGCAAGGACGTCCGTTTTTCACGATGGTAAGGCGTTTGCCGTTGCCGATGCCGTCGAGACGTTGCGCCGCCACGAAGCAATTTCATGGTGGCGCCGGTGGCTCTGCGCAGAAGACAACAAAGTGGAGAATACGCCGAGGCTGCGTGCCTATATCCTGGACGGGCCGCGGCCGGGCCGGCGCCGCGAGGCTGACCCGGGTTACTGGGTCGCCATGGACAAGTGGGGCGTTCGCGACATGCTCACCTTTAGCGTGGACGCTTCGGGCAGGCTCACCAGGGACGATTCATCGCCTGCCGAAAGAAAGGCGCTCTTGCACTCGCCTCAGGATACAGGAACCGCTGCCGGAGAATTCTTCCCAGTGAAGCCGGACTCGGAAATGGCCGGTGACCAACGTGTCGACGATGCGGGATCGCTCACTTTCGACAGCGTCGTCCTTGCCGAAGAATGCGTTGTGCTCGGCCAGCCGCTCGTCAAACTGTCGCTTTCCAGTGACACCGACTTGGCCAACATAGTCATGAGGCTCGTGGACGTTCACGCCGACGGCTCGGCGACCCGGGTCAGCTATGGCGTTCTCAACCTTGCGCATCGCAACGGCAATGCCGAGCCACAGCCCATGAAGCCGGGCGAGACCGTCGCAGTCGAACTGGTGCTTGATGCGTGCGGCTACCGCTTCGCGCCGGGCCACCGTCTGCGCCTGTCATTGTCCAGTGCTTATTGGCCGACCATCTTGCCGCCGCCTTGCGACGCGACTCTGGTAATCGACCTCTCGGGGCTGCAACTGGAATTACCCCTGCTTGGTGAGCATCGCAGGATAATACCGCCACCGCCCGATCCCGATCCGCTGCCCCGCTATGACGTCTTGATAGAAGGATTGTCTGCCCGTTCGGTCGAACGTGACCTTCAGCAAGGCGTTACTTATTATCGCGTACACGAGGATACGGGTCTCAGTCACCATCCGGAGAACGGCTTGTGCACGCGCGACATCCGGCGAGAGGTATGGTCTATAGCCCCCGACGACCCCCTGTCGTTGGCGGCCGAGATTCGCTGGACATGCGCTACCCAACGGACAGACTGGCGGACGGAAAGCCATTGCACCACCCGTCTCTCCTGCACGGCGACCGAATGGGTTATTTCGGAGCGGGTTGAAGCCGTGGCTGACGGTCACAAGGTATTCGAACGCGACCGCAACGCTGGCATCTCGCGTGACCAGATGTAGGGGTTCTATCCTACGGCAACATAACAGCGCGTCAGGCCCGGATTGGAAAACGGTCCGTCGATCGATTTGGGGCCGAACTCGCAGACGTTCTCAGGACAGATTCGAAGCGCTCCTGTCTTCACACCCTGCACTTGAGTCAGTTGTCGAGGATCGCCTGATTCACATTCTCAGCAGTCAGGTCCAATCGCCTGATTGGATTGGCCAATTCAGACCCCGGAAATACCCCCATTTCAGCGGAGTGTAGCGGACGTGCGACCAATCAGTGCTTGGTCAGAACTAGGGGGTTCGAGTCCACGTCGCGGGGCCCCTTCTGAAAAATTCATAAAAATCAGGCACTTAAGCAGTCGTTTTGGTGGGCCCGGAGGATGTAGTGGGAACGTTGATTTCATTGCGTTTTTCGGAGGCCAAAATCAGAAATCTTCCCGTATCTTTCCGCATGGTTTCGCGGCCGATGATGGCACGCGTTACCGTCATCCATAGGTTCAAATCGCGAACGGCATATCGGGAGCAGCGGCAGGGATCGCGGCTCCTGCCTGCCCGCGGCGCTGCCAGAGGCCAATGCTAGTTCGGCGTAGCCAACAGGCGTGCTGCTGACCGCAGGTCTGCTGTCTCCAAACCCTCTCCGAATCGCGCGAAAATAGGCTGGAGGAGTGCTTGGGCGGCTTCGTGTCGTCCGCGTCCGGCCAACAGGGAAGCGAGGTCGATGGCGGTCCGCAACTCCCATGCGCGAGCCCCTTGACGATCGCTGAGTTCTAACGACCGCCGAAAACAAAGTTCCGCTTCTTCGTCCGCGCTTGCTTGCGGGGCCGCGAGGACAAGGTTGCCCTTCACGCGCAACAGGTCCGGCATGTAGCAAAGATCGCCGCTCGCCTCGACCTGCTCGATCGTGTCCTCGATGAGTGAAAGCGCTTCGGCGAACCGACCGGTCGCGGCGAGGCCCTGAGCGAAGGAGATGTTGAGCGGCGTGGTCAGTAGTTCGTAGGGGGCGGCATGAAGCTCGGCGAGACAGGATCGAAGGCTTTCGACGCCGCTGCCTGCGTCGCCTCGACGAATGGCGAGTTCCCCTTTGAAGCCGCGCCCTAGCGCGAGATAGGGTCCAAGGGAATGAAATTCGGCATGGGAGAAAAGACGATCGATGTGTTCCTCTGCGCGCACCAGGTCTCCGACCCAGAGGAGCACGGAAATCGCCCAGACAAGTGCGATGGAGAGCGTCAGGGGATGGTTCAGGACCTCGGCATCCTCGACCGTCAGCAACGCGCGCTCCACGGCCCGATCCGGGTAACCTTGCAGCCAGAGCGTCCTTGCCAGAATTGCGCCGGCCAGAATCCTGCCGTCGAAGCCGAGATAGTTCGTCGTTGTCCGGTCGGAGCGCGGCCCGCATCGCAGCGCCGCTTCCAGCGCTGTCTGGGCGCGGCCCAGCTCTCCGCTGAGGTGAAGAGAAATCCCCATCAAGGAGTGCGCCAATGTGATGGAGACAGAATCCTCGAGCGTTGCGGCGATGACGGTACAGCGCTCCGCATAGCGCAGCGCGACCTTGAACTCTCCCTTGCGCAGGTGGAACATCTGCAGGGGACCCAGAATCTGAAGCTGATCGAGCGCATCGCCACGCCGGTCGGCAATGGCAAGACTTCTATTCAAAGCCACGCGCGCCGCATCTTTTCCACCATGGGTGAACATCAGGGACACCCCGAGGGCGGCCTGAAGAAGCATCTCCTCCGATCCACCGCCAGTAGCGTCGTCGAGGGCAAGGACCGCCCGCGCCATCCAACGATGACATTCGGCGAGCAATGACATCGACAGAAAAACAGGGGCCGCCGCGGCGGCGAGGCGGACGCCGACTTCAATGTTCCCGCCGGGTCCGAAGCACCAATCCAGGGCCACTCGCACATTGGCCAGGCCAGCGAGTTGAAGCGACCGTTGCGAGGCGCTCGACAAGGTGGGCCACTCGGCTCCTGTCTGCTCCAGCCAGCGCAGGTAATGGGTCGCGTGGCGTGCGGCCAGGCTCGCGAGCTCGGCATCGTCGACGTCGAGCTGAAGGGCGTAAGCCCGTGTCGTGTCGAGCAGCCGATAACGCATCGTTGCTCCGGCGGGCCTTGCCGCCACCATCGACTTGGCAACGAGACTGTCGATTGCCCCAAACACGAGAGTGTCGTCGACCGTTGCGCTCGTCGCGACTTCAAGCGCCGCGTCGATCGAAAAGTGACCAATGAAGACCGCAAGCCGGCGAAGCAACAGGCGCTCAAACTCGGACAGCAAGCCGTAGCTCCAGTCCAAAGTCGCCTGGAGGGTCTTCTGCCGCGCCGGGGCGCTGCGTTGTCCCGGCCACAACAGCGTCAGCCGCTCGTCGAGAAGTTCCGCGGTTTTCTGCAGGCCGTAGCTCGCAACCCGTCCAGCCGCCAGCTCAATCGCCAGCGGCACGCCGTCAAGCTTGCGACAGATGCCGGCCACGATGGCGGCATCCGCATCTTGGAGGTCAAGCCGGGCGCCGCTCGCCGCGGCTCGTTCCAGGAACAGCTGCGTCGCAGGAAAGCTGTTCACCACGAACGTGTTGAGTTCCAGATCGCCCGGCGCGCATTCAAGCGGCGCCAGCTTGTAGACATGCTCGCCTTCGACCTGAAGAGGCTCCCGGCTCGTTGCCAGCAGATGCGCTTGCGGCGCAGCGGCGAAGATACGGGCCGCCAAATCTGCCGCCGCGTCGATGACATGCTCGCAAGTGTCGAGGATCAGCAAGATCCTCTTGTCTGCCAGATAGGCGACCAAGCCGGATGTCGGGTCGTCGGGCTGAAGGGACAACCCCAACATCGAGGCTACGGTCGTCGCAACCAGGCTTTGATCGCTCAGCGCCCCGAGATCGACGAAATGCACGGCGCCCGCGAATGCTTCGACCAGGTCATGGCCCACAGCCACGGCAACCGTGGTCTTGCCGACACCACCAGTGCCAACGATCGTGACGAAACGCCTGTCGGCCAGTTGAGTTGAAAGTGCGTCGGTATCACCGGTACGGCCGACCATCCGGACCAGGCGGCCTGGCAGATTGGCTTGCGGATAGCTGGCAACGACCTCCCCAACTACATTGTTTTGACTATCTGACCGCGAGACCGGGGCGACAAAGCAGTAGCCTCGCCC
>NZ_RZOI01000213.1:0-8273 GCF_004022645.1 Mesorhizobium sp. M4A.F.Ca.ET.020.02.1.1
ATATATTTCAGAGGACCACTTCCCCTTCTTGTCAGGGGCTATTAGGTGTTGATTTACGAAGGAGGGACTGAATCGTTCAGCGAGTTCATTTCCGACGAGGTTGACGCCTCATACGCCGGTTGCGAGCTTGAAAGCTCTTTCCTGAACTCAACGTGGCGAGGGCGCTACGGCGCCCAGCCTGTTCTCAGGAGCGACTCTGCTCTTGTGGATTAGCCGAGCCTCGTTGCAAGACGCAAAAGTATGCGAGAGACGGTTCGGTTCGGCTCGTGACTTCGCGAGTGGCCGATGGCCGATGTAACACAACCAGGCTTGATCATATGACCAAGGATGTAAGCTTAGCCACGGCAGCAAGCACACTATGCGTCAACCAGAAGGACACTTCTCTTGCGCTCTTTGGAGGAGATCCCACGGTGCCGGCTGGGCGAGTTGTTCTTTGGCCAGCTGCGAAACGTAAACATTTGAAGGCGCTCGCAAATGTTGTCGAAAGCGGCAAATATCATCGCGTCAATCACCCTATGGTGATTGAGCTCGAAAAGCGGCTAGCGGATTGGTCGGGTAACTGGTCTGTGCGCGCCGTTGGAAGCGGCACAGCCGCTATTCACGTGGCTCTCGACTACTACCGGAACCGAGGTCGCCGAGTCGTTACGTCGGCTTTGAACTGGCCGGGAGCCGTCGGCCCAATCGCGATCAGTGGACTCGAACCGGTCTTTGTCGATGTTGAGCCAGACCTTGCCGGAGTTGATGAGAAGATGGCGGCCTCCCTCATCAAGCCAGGTGACGCGGCGACGCTCATAACTCATCTGTTCGGAAATAACCTCTTGGTTCCCAGCTTGAGATTCGCGGCGCGAGCGCGAGGCGTGGCGATTATCGATGATGTTTGCCAATCAATTGGCGCTGCCAAAGATATTGTCAATGGAGCTTACTTGGAGAGCGATGCACTCTCTCTCTCCGGCAACGGAGCTAAACACCTCGGGGCAGGTGAGCTTGGATTTGTCCTGACGAGGGACCCTGCTCTGATCCACCATGTAGATAATGTTTCGCTGACAAGCTCGTCGCGATGTGGAGCTAGGATATTCTCCCCGAACTCCAAAGGCTACAATTACCGACCCAATGTATTCTCTGCTGCCATTGCTAATCACAGGCTCAAGCAGCTTGACCGGCAGCTTAAAAAAAGGCGAAGGAATGCTAGGTTCCTTTGGCAGGAGATTGGCCACCTCTCAGGGCTTCTGCCTCTTTTCGATCCAGCAGATCATCAACAATCGATGCTGAATCTCCCGTTGCGTCTTGAGCCGGAAAAGCTCGGTTTTCTACCTGGCCCTACGGCCAGGGATTTCATCATTAAGCTTCTTCAAGCCGAGGGAGTTCCCGTTGCGGTCTGGCTGACGAAGCCCGTCTTTGAATATCTGCCGGATATCTGCGGCCAATGGTCAAGGACCGATTTTCCAAACGCCATGAAGATATTGAACACCATGTTTTACGTGTCGGAGATCGCTCCACCAAACGACGTTGAAGTGATGAAATTGTACGCGGCCGCGTTTCAAAAGGTCTGGGCAGCGCTTCCAAACCTAGCTTCGAAAATTCCTGAGATCGTATCTGTTGCCTGAGGGCGGGATGGCAAGCCGATGGACTGCTCAATAAAAGGTTTTCCACCATATGGCTTTTCGATTGTTCTCAAATTCGGCGGGAGCATCATGCGTGATCTTGCCGTGTGTAAGCTCGCACTGGCTGAACTTGAGCGTCTCGCCGATAAGGGCCATCGAATCCTACTTGTTCCGGGCGGCGGCATCCCGGACAAAGCAATTGAGGCGATTGATGCAGCCGAGCGATTAGATCCGTGTACCGCGCATCATGCGTGTGCTCTAGCACAGGACCAAACGGGGTATTTGCTTGCGGATGCCGCCTTCTCTTCCAAACTAGTTCCATCGGCCAGCCTAGGCGAATGCCGAACTCTCGCGAGACTTGGGAAGATTCCAGTGCTGCTGCCTTCCCGTTTGCTGTTTGCGGCTGACCCAGTGGAATGGAGTTGGGATGTCACATCCGACGCCGTTGCCGCGTGGATCGCTTGGTTAACTGGGGCACCACAGCTGGTGATTTTGACAGATGTCGATGGCGTGCATCGCGGTGGAGCAACCGACGATCCCGCTGCACTTATAGAGCAGATCGCTGCTCAAGATCTTGTCCTTCTCGGCCACACCTCGATTGACGCCTGCGCGGTCGAATTCATGGCGAAGAAAAGCCTTCCCGGCGTTGTGATTAATGCCCGTCATCCCGCTCGTCTCGCCGATTGGCTGGAAGGGAGACGCGTTAGAGCGACTAGGATCACCGTCGCGAGCAGGAAGGCCCATATCACAAGCGACCCTTTGGGGGGGGCGGCATGATGTCATCCACGGCGCTGATAGTGTATGGCCCGGAAGTCGCGCGCTCTGGCCTAACCTCGCTGCTCGACGAATTTATTCGCCGGCGAACCGGTTTGGAACTCTCGGAACGGTTCTTTTCGATTCATAGTCGCAAATCCATTGATGCGTTTTATACCCTTACCTGTTCCACCGGCGGGAAGCATTGGCCATTGGTGCTGGACTTATTCGACATGCGTCCGGTTTGCGCCACGATCTGGAGCGGACCTAATGCGCTGCACTTGTCGCAAAAACTGAAGGGTAACACACAGCCGGCCCAGGCTTTATCCGGCACCGTACGTAGTCTCTTTTTCTGCGATAATCCCGTGACGAACCTCCTTCATGTGAGCGATAGTCATCAAGTAATGGATGCTGAGCTGAGAATACTTAGGTGCCGGTCGTTGGGCGACGAAGCGACTGCTTGGATTTCTCTCGATTCCGGCTACATTGCCCATTCATCTTTCCAAATGTTGCTAAACGTTCTCGGCGACAGGGGAGCTGCGCCGATGCCGGACAATCGGAGTGATGGTAGCGCGTTTGCCCACGCAACATTCTGTTACGACAGAGCACTCCTAACCGCAGCAAAGTCGGGCCTAACGACAGCCGTCCAGCGGTATTTCCAGGGGGATCGAGCCGGTCTAGAAGGCCTCTTCCGGTATGCACCCCTCCGCTCATCTTGGGACCGCCTCATTCTTGAGGCCGGTCTGTTTTCAATGCCTCTTTGGAATTGCTTACTGAAGCGAACCGTTGATGCCGTCGAGCCGGGAAAACAACCAGGCATGGCACCGCGCCGGAAGGCCGGAGAACAATGAGCGAACTTGATCGTATCAGGACAACGCTTCGGACAAGTCAACAAGCCACTTTCCCGCGTCAGATGCAGGCATTCGGACTGGATCTGGTCGTACAGGAAGGGGTTTTTCCTCCAGAGCACTTCCAGAGTTGGCGTTGGATTAGCGAGAATTTTCCCCCATTCGACGGAAAGACCGTCTTAGAAATCGGCTGCGGTTTCGGTCTTCCCGGCCTTCTGTTGGCAAAGACTGGCGCGCTGTCGTTGCTGACTTGTGACATCAATCCGAGGGCCGTCGCGAACACGTTGGAGAATGCGGCAAGAAACGGCATTAGTAACGTCGAGGTCATCGCAAGCGATATATTTAACAATGTTCCACCTGGCAGAAGGTTCGACATCATATTTTGGAACTACCCGTCGAGCTACGCTCCAGAAGATTACGAGTTTGTCCACGACCTCGAAGGTGGTGCGATCGATCCAGGGTACAACTTGCTCGAGAGATTTCTTTCAGATGGCCCAAGGTTCCTTACGGAATCAGGTCGTATCGTTCTTGGGTTCGGCACTAATGCCCGTGACGACCTTCTTGAAAAGATTGCGGGTTCAAATGATCTCACATCTGTGCTTCTGCGAGCCGGGACCTATCCCGACGTCAACGTAACTTACAGGCTGTTCTCAATATCAAAGAAGGCCACAAGCGCATGATGCCCGAGCTGATGCGCATTGCGTTGGTCGCCATTTCGCGCAATCGGAGCAAAGATAGCTGGGTAGCGGGCAGTAGCGTCCTTTCGCAGTTCATCCAGCGTGCGCCGAACGACATTGACATTCATCATGTCAATTTGGCCGCATTCAATCAGGCTGTGGATAAGGATACCAGGGCTCTGGCGGACGCGGGGTTCTCCATTGCCACATCGCGACC
Organism: Mesorhizobium sp. M4A.F.Ca.ET.020.02.1.1; assembly: GCF_004022645.1. NCBI lineage: Bacteria > Pseudomonadati > Pseudomonadota > Alphaproteobacteria > Hyphomicrobiales > Phyllobacteriaceae > Mesorhizobium > Mesorhizobium sp. M4A.F.Ca.ET.020.02.1.1. Next base: position 4,097 of record NZ_RZOI01000213.1, read on the forward strand.
TGCCGACGCGGAGCTGGAGATCGTATTCTTGAGATCGAACGGGACCCTGGCGATAAATTGGGTTCTCGAACAGGAACGACCGACGGCGTTAATCAACGATCCGCTTTTTGGGACAAGGGCGAGTTTCGCGGACGTCATCGCGCGAAAGGTCGAGATGCACCTGGAGAACCACCATTCGAAGCACAGGGATGATCTCCTTGCACTCCTGGAGCATTCCGCCTCAATCTCGGCCGAAATGAGTCTGGACCAATTGGTTGGTAGCATCTCCGCGCTAGACCTCGCGAAATACGTCAATACCAACCTTCGTGGCAGCACGCGATAGATGTCAGCCCCCAATCTCCCGGGAATTCCCGAACACCGTGGCAAACGTAGAAGTGGACATGGAAGAAGCTCGACCTGGTCCACCGATCTGCCGACCGGCAAAAGGAGCCGCTGACTTGCTGTCGGTGAAGAAGGAAGCTAGGATCTTGCCTGCCTTCCTGCGTCCCACGCTGCTGCGGCCGACCCATGCCCTCTCGAGGCCCTCCAGCGCCACTCAGTCGGCGAGCGCGCCGTCGAACCTTGCGCATGGACCGCCTAGGGCACGGAGTCGACCTGGTGCTGCAGCCTTGCCAACGACGAGGAACCTACCTTGTCCTCCGGTTTGATCCCGGTGTAGTAGTTCGTCAGCTTCTCAATTGTTGAAGCTTCCCCTATGATCACCAAACACCCGCGCGCCGTGGCAAGAGGGTTGCTCGGTGAGTTCGTCGTTTCCATGTAACAAGCACGCAGTACGCACAGTCGAAAGTGCGGTTCAAGTTTATCGCTTCAATGGCTCGTGCACGCGAGCACGCGCGACGAAGACCGAGGTGGGATCCGGAAATAACCTCGGAACTGCCCGAATTGGCCTTGGTGGGGATTCAGACTTCCGCCATCTGCAGACACTGGCAAAGATATTCGCTCAGCAACACCAGAGGCGGCACGTGCATCGCCGACCCGGCCTGTGGCCAAGCCTCAGCCGAGGTAAACAATACCACCTCGTCCGCAGTCCGGGCGATCGGGCAGTCAACGCGGGTCGTAATGGCAATCGTGTATGCTCCGGTTTCGCGCGCAATAGCCAGAAAATCCTTGGTTTCCACAGTGTGGCCACGCGACGAAATGCCAATGGCGAGGCTCAACGAGCCAAGCCCTCGCGCGAGAGCGTGAGACACGGTGGCGGACCCCGAGCAATGTGCGGGGAAACCTAGGCAGATCAGTCGCATGGCCAGAATATCAGCGCAGACGGATGACGGCCCCGTGCCGAACAGTTCGACGCGTCGGGCCGCTCGGATGCGGTTGGCAAACCCACTAATTTGAAGGTCGTCAAAACCACGAGCGGACGCGGAAATTGAGTTTTGTAAAGCAGAACTGAGGATGGCGATCCGAGGAGCTGTGTCTACAGCTTCTGATGGCGCGCGTTCAGCCAGTTCGCCGCTCAACTTCCGCCGCTCAATTTCGCCGCTGAGCGCAATCTTAAACTCGCGAAATCCCGAGAGTCCCAAGGTTCGGCAAAATCTTACAATTGAAGCAGAACCGGTAGCGGTGTTGCGCGCAAGGTCGGCAATGGACAGCGCCAGAACAGCCTCGGGGTCTTGTGCAACATACAGAGCTATACGTGCGAGCGCATTCGGAGCCGTGTTAATTGCATCATAGATGATGTCTAGCAGCAATTTCTGTGTATGTCGGGGCTTCCGCATGTGTCTTAGTGTTCGTTCCAAGCTGGCAGTCGACCCGCGAAGGCCTAGCAAAGCCCTGCATATTCGAGTCTCGCTGACGGTTCACTGACGCAGATCATAGACAAGGTCGATATCGGATTCCGGCTGCCGCTCCGTTCGCGCCCATGTCTCGGCAGTCGGGGCAATGGACGCGAGGGCATGCGCTCGGCCGCTCGCGAGGCGGTCTTGCGAGTGGCCTCGTTTAACGACGTCTCCTGGCCCGATGCTGTCAATGGAGCTTACTTTACTGGCTGCGCATGCGCCGCGCAAACCGTGGTGTCCTCGTCGTCAGGGCAGTGGGGACGACTGCACGGCAACGCAAGCGGTGCCGTCTGGGAAAATATATTCATTAGTATATTGGCGACATAACCAATCTTACTTGCGTTCTTCTATGATTAGGTTCATCGTCCGATCGAAAACGGGGGCATGACAAGGTGACTACATCTCTAGGGAACGCCGACGTGGCGTTTGGTAAATAGCTCATCTCAGCAAGTTGGCCACGAGCTTGCCGATGCCACCCGTACTAGCGGTTCGTCTCGCGGCTAGCGCATGCGACGGGCTTTACTTCTCTGGTACGGCAACAGAGGGCGCGACTGCTTGGGGTCAAGCTGGTCAGGAACTTGTCCTGTCGCGCATTGGCTCCGGCTGTTTAAAAAAGCCGCTGCAACAGTGAGGAAACCACAATGTTTCACCCGCTTCCAGAAGAGCTGCGCGATATCGCGGGTCAACCCTTTCCACTTTATCCCTGCTCGAATGAATCTTGGTCAATCAAGCCGACGGCCGGCCGCTCAAGCTCGCGGGTTATGATATGTTCCATTCCGAAGGCGGGCACCCACCTATATGCCCGTCTGCTTGGACTGCTCGGGCTTGTACAGTCCGATGTGTTCTTTAATAAAGACTATCTTGGAGACTTCCGCTTTGTGGATGTCGAGCGAGCTCGCTTCACTCATTCCGAAAATATTCTATGGATACCGATCGAGATATCCTCGCGCTTTATTCAGCCCGGTCAGTTTGGCTATGGGCATCTACCGTGCGACATCGGCACTCGCCATTGTTTAGCGGATTTCAAGATCGTCTTTCTTTCGCGCGAAATGCGTGCGGCAATTGTGTCGCAGATGCGATATGTAGGTGACAGCGATTGGTGCCCGCCTGAGAGGGCTGAGATTACGTGGCGCAATGAGCCGGACGGACCTGACAAAATGCTGAAGTACTTCGATGAGATCGCGCCTTTCATTTTCAATGATCGCTGCCATCCAGTGGCACCGTGGGCGGATCAGGAGAATGTTCTTGGATTGAGCTATGAGCAGATCATAGGCGACCAAGGACGCGAAGTTCAGCTCGAGACCATTCGCAGAATTGTAGAGTTTTGCGAGATCGAGCGGCCGCCGCAGCCTGAGCTGATCTTAAACCAGCTAATCGGACAGCAGACCTTCACCCTGTCCAGCGGGCGAACTTCGTGGGAGGCTTGCTGGAATGCCGAGATCGAGGCGCGGTTTACCGCGCTGGGAGGGACGAGACTCAACGAGCGATTCGGATTTGGTTCGAGATAGATTTCAGGCTGTCGCAGAGCCCGGCGATGGCAGGTACGCTCGGAGCCGCTCGCCGGACGTTTATGCGAGCGATATTCTGGAAAGGCGCGCTGACCACTGCCCACCTGCCGCCCGCGCAATCACTTCCTGAAGTGCCGACATCGCGATTGGCGCGGGGCTTGCAAGGACCCTTGGTGCAACGTTCGACCGGAGCGCAGCGACGGGAGATGCCCGGGAGGGAGGAACCTGCCTCGATCCGGTTAGGAGACAAGAATTGTTGAATATAATCCCGCACACCGCAGCGCGAGTCCCGCGCGCCCTAAGCCCTCTTATCCCAGCTTTACGTGCAGGTGTTTGCTGCAGTCACGCTCAGCCATCGCACTCGGCCGCCTGAAGTCGCTCGGCGAACGGCGACCGCGGGGGCAGTTCGCACGCACACAGCGCCGCGGATGGGTCGGCTGTTGGGCCCAGCCATCCCACCGCATCTCTTCGAATAGCACGAGCCCCTTGACCTCCCGTCATCCGCGAACAGCGGGTGAGGCATTAAAGCGGTGCCCCCCTTTGACGTCAAAAGGCCAGCCGTTGCCGCCCTGCCGTTCACTGTTAATTGGAGCCTAACCATGCCTTACGCCAAAAGCCGGCCTTATCGCTCTTTCAGCCCTAGCCCTGCTTTTTTTCGGGCTGGCGACGCAATATGGTCCAGTTGCCAAAGTCTACGTGCGCCAGCATGAAAACCATAGCCGGCTCGTCGCGTTTTGGCGGAAGCTCATTCCAGAGCGGCGCGACGCACTCTTAAACGACGCCGCTGCGCCAACTGCTGGCAACCCGAATGGCGACGTCCCTCTCGTCTTATTTTTGGACTACAACTGCCCGCGGTGCCGGGCGGAAGACCGTACAATCCAGCAAGCCCTCAAG
>NZ_RZOI01000214.1:0-8270 GCF_004022645.1 Mesorhizobium sp. M4A.F.Ca.ET.020.02.1.1
GCGATGCGCTGCGAGCCCTCCGCCGCGCAGCCCGAGACCGGACGCGGATAGCGGGCGTCGAGGAAGGTCCCTTCCGGCCGCTTGACGTCAAGCGGCTCGAAGGCGCCGGCGCTGATCGGCACATCCGGGAAGATATGCCGCATGGCGAGATAGACCGACGACAGCGTCGTCGCCAGCACACTGTTCATCGGCCCGGCGCAGGGTTTCGAGGAGCCGGCGAAGTCGAAGGTGAGCGTGTCGCCCTTTTTCTCGACGGCGAGCGCAATCGTCAGCGGCTCGTTCACCACGCCGTCGGAATCGACGAAGGCCTTGGAGCGGTAGACGCCGTCCGGAATGGCGGCGATGTTGGCGCGCATCTGGTCGGCGGCGCGGCGGCGCAGCTCGGCGATCGCCTCGATAACCGTTTCATTACCGTAACGATCCAGGATTCCGTTGAGCCTGTCCTGTCCGATCAGCAGTGCCGCGGCCTGGGCGCGGATGTCGCCGATGCGCTGGTCGGCGACGCGGATGTTGGAGCAGATGATGGCGTAAATCTCCGGATCGAGCACGCCCTTCTTGAACAGTTTCACAGGCGGCAGCCGCAACCCCTCCTGCTCGACGGCGGTGGCCGAAGCGGAAAAGCCGCCCGGCACCGAACCGCCAATGTCCGGCCAGTGGCCGGTGTTGGAGAGCCAGCAAAAGATCTTTTCGCCGCGGTAGACCGGCATGACGAAGCGCACATCCATCAGATGGGTGCCGCCGAGATAGGGATCGTTGACGATGTAGATGTCGCCCGGCTCGGGCGCCAGGCAGCGGCCATCGGCGATCATCTCGATCACGGTTTTCGTCGAATACTGCATGACGCCGACGAACACCGGCAGGCCCTGGCTGCCCTGCGCGATCAGCGAACCGTCAACCGCCGAATAGATGCCGTCGGAGCGGTCATTGGCCTCGGCGATGACGGGCGAGAACGCCGCGCGGGAAAACGTCAGATCCATCTCGTCGCAAACCTGCTGCAGTGCCGCCTGCAGGACCGAAAGCGTGATGGTGTCGAGCGTGCTCATCTCAGGCCTCGCCGATGTCGATGATGATGTTGCCGTCGGCATCCGCGCGTGCCGTGTCGCCGGGCTCGAGCACGGTGGTGGCGTCCATCTGTTCGAGGATCGCCGGTCCTTCGATGACGGCATCGAGCGGCAGTTTTTCGCGGGCATAGACAGGCGTGTCGTGCCAGGTGCCGTGATACCAGACCGGCCTGGTCTCGCGCCGGGCTTCCTCTAGCGTCGCCGCGCGCCCAGCCGGGTCGATCAGCCGCGAGAGATCGATCGCCGGGCGCACACCGGTGACCGAGGTGTTGAGGTTGACGAGGTTGGCGCGGATCTCCGGCAACTCGACCTTGAAGCGGGCGAAATAGGCCTTTTCGAACAGAAGCTGCAGCGTCGCGCGGGTCACGGTAGACAATGGCAGCGGCACGTTGATGATGTGCGTCTGGCCGACGAACTGCATGTCGGCGGAGTGTGTGACGCCGATCATGTCCGGCTTCACCGCTTCCTTGGCAATCAGCTCCTCGCCTTCGCTCCGGTGCCGTTCCAACACCTCGTGAAGCAAGGCTTCATCGAGCAGCGCCACCGGCTGGTTGATCGTGTTGACGAAGTCATGCCGGAGATCGGCGACGACGCAGCCGAGCGCGTTGGTGATGCCTGGCCGCGCCGGGACCAGCACCTTTGGCAGCCCAAGCTCACGGGCGAGTGCCGTCGCGTGCAGAGGCCCGGCGCCGCCGAAGGCGAATAGCGCGAAATCGCGCGGGTCGTGGCCGCGCGCCACCGAGACCATGCGGATGGCGCCGGCCATCTTGATGTTGCCGAGCCTCAGGATTGCGCCTGCCGCCTCGACGCCCGAGAGGCCGGTGCGCTTGCCGATCCTGTCTTCGAATATGCCGGTGACGCGCTCGACGGTGACCGGATTGTCGACGGCGAGCAGTTTCTTCGGCGCCAGCCGCCCCAGCACAAGATTGGCGTCGGTGATGGTCGGCTCGGTGCCGCCGCGCCCGTAGCAGATCGGGCCCGGATTGGCGCCGGCGCTTTCCGGGCCGATCTGGATCAGGCCGGCCGCGTCGACACGCGCGATCGAGCCGCCGCCGGCGCCGACCGTATGCACCGCCACCATCGGCACATGGATCGGCATCGCATATTCTATCTCGATCTCGTTCGACACCGCGGGCTCGGCATTGCGAATCAGCGCCACGTCGGTCGAGGTGCCTCCCATGTCGTAGGTGACGAGGTTCTCGAAGCCGGCGCGCTTGCCCGTATAGGCGGCCGCGATGACGCCCGAGGCCGGGCCGGACATCACCGTCTTTGCCGATTCCCGGGTGACGAAGCGGGCCGAGATCATGCCGCCATTGCCGTTCATGATCAGGAAGTCGCGGGCATAGCCCTTCGCGGCGAGTTCCTTGCGAAGCCGCTCGACATAGCGCTCCAGGATCGGCTGCACCGAGGCGTTGACCGAAGCGGTCACGCCACGCTCGAATTCGCGCGCTTCCGACAGCAGCGCATGGCCGGTTGTGATGTAGCCGTTCGGCCAGATCCCCCTTGCGATCTCGGCCGCGCGCCGCTCATGCGCAGGATTGGCGTAGGAGTGCAGGAAGTGGATGACGAGTGACTCGCAGCCGGCGTCCAGCAGCCTCTGCACCGCATCACGCATGCCTGCCTCGTCGAGCGGGACGCGAACCGCCCCTGATGCCTCGACGCGCTCCGCGACTTCGAGCCTGAGATCGCGCGGAATGACCGGCACAAATGTCCCCGTCATGCCGTAGGGCTGCGGCCTCGTGCGCCGGCCAAGCTCGATGACGTCGCGAAAGCCGAGCGTGGTGATCATGCCGGTCCTGGCCAGCCGGCGTTCTAGCACCGCGTTGGTGGTGGTGGTCGTGCCATGCACGATGAGGTCGATGCCGTCGACAGCAAAGCCTGTCGCGCCGAGCGCCGAAACGACGCCGAAAGCCTGGTTCTCGACTGTAGTCGGGGTCTTGGCGATATGCACCTTGCCGGCATCCTTGCCGTCGATCAGGATGAGATCGGTGAAGGTGCCGCCGACATCGATGCCGGCGACGACGCTGCCCAGGGAATCCCGCGGTTGCGCCGAAAAATTCTCTTTCATTGTCGAAACCCGAAATGCGCGGACTACGGATATGCCTCGGTTTGGAAAGGCGTTTTACGCTACCATCTTGACGCAAATATCATTTGTATACTAATAAATTCCGGACACAAGAGCTTACCGCTTGGCAGTGTGCGAGGAGCACGCCGGAACCTGACCGTTCGGGCGCGCAGGAGAAGGTTTGGCGCCAGCGCCATAAGCCTGGGCCAGAAGGTTGGGTTTGATGAACACGACACCCGCGTTGAACGCCGCCGGCGCCAAGCCGCTGCAGTTCCCGATTCCGGCCAATGTCTATGCCGAAACCGTCGTATCGGTGAAGCATTACACCGACCGTCTGTTCTCGTTCCGCATCACCCGGCCGCAGTCGCTGCGCTTTCGCTCCGGCGAGTTCGTCATGATCGGCCTGCCCAATGCCGAGAAGCCGATCTTCCGCGCCTATTCGGTCGCCAGCCCGTCCTGGGACGACGAGCTGGAATTCTTCTCGATCAAGGTGCCGGATGGTCCGCTGACCTCCGAGTTGCAAAAGATCCAGGTCGGCGACACCGTCATCATGCGCCAGAAGTCAACCGGCACGCTGGTGCTCGACGCGCTGACGCCCGCCAAGCGCGTGTTCATGATCTCGACCGGCACCGGCATCGCGCCCTTTGCCAGCCTGCTGCGCGATCCCGACACCTATGAGAAGTTCGACCAGGTCATCCTGACCCATACCTGCCGCGACAATGCCGAGCTCACCTATGGCCAGGAACTGGTGGCGGCACTCGAGAGCGATCCGCTGATCGGCGAGCTGACCGGCGGCCGCGTCACCCTCTACAATTCCACCACGCGCGAAGAGTCGGCGCGCATGGGCCGCATCACCGCGCTGATCGGCTCGGGCAAGTTCTACACCGACCTCGGCATCGACAAGCTCAATCCCGAGACCGACCGCATCATGATCTGCGGCTCGATGCACATGCTGAAGGACGTCAAGGAACTGGCCGAAAGCCTCGGCTTCCAGGAAGGTTCGCTCAGCCATCCCGCCAGCTTCGTCGTCGAGCGCGCCTTCGTCGGCTGAGCCGTAGCCGGGAGGCTTCAGCTCCCGCTCAAATCCGTTTTGACCATGCGGTCAAAAATCAGCTGATTTCGCGGCCTTTTTCCGCTATGAGCCTTTTGAGGACTCGTGGAGCACTGCTTCACGGGCTATCTTCGTGCGTGTCGCCCAAAGCTGTCGAGTGGTCTTGGGGAACGACGCGCACGAAGCATTAAGCGCAAGCCGCTGAATGGAAGGGCAGGAGATGAGCAGCACAATCCGCGACGCCGACCTCGGCGCGTCCAAGGTCACCTCGCTGCCGGCGCGCGCCGCCGCCAACACGCCCGTGCCGCAAGGCCATATTGCGCGCAATCCCGGCATGCGGCTCGATCTCGGCTTCCTGGAATCGGTGCGCAGCGTCAACCGTTCGGCGCTGGAGCGCCGCGTCGCGACGCTGACCAAGCGACGCTCGATCAAGGCCGACAACCAGGCGGCCTGGCTGCTGCGCGCCGTCGCCTGCATGGACCTGACGACGCTGAACTCCAATGACACCGACGAGCGGGTGCGCCGGCTCTGCGCCAAGGCGATCAACCCGTTCCGCCGCGATATCGTCGAGGGGCTGGGCATAGAAGGCGAAACCATCCGGCCGGCCGCGGTCTGCGTCTACCATCCCTTCGTCGCCACGGCCGTCGATGCGGTGCGCGGCACCGGCATCCATGTCGCTGCCGTGTCCACCGCCTTTCCGCACGGCCTGGCGCCATTGTCGACGCGCCTGCAGGAGATCGAGGCCTCGGTCCGCGACGGCGCCGACGAGATCGACGTCGTCATCCCGCGCGGCCTGGTCTATGGCGCAAAATGGCAGGAGCTGTTCAACGAGATCGTCGCCATGCGCGAGGCCTGCGGCGACGCGCATCTCAAGGTCATCCTTGGCACCGGCGACCTCGCCACGCTGCGCAACGTCATGCTGGCCTCGATGGTGGCGATGATGGCGGGCGCCGACTTCATCAAGACCTCGACCGGCAAGGAGAGCGTCAACGCCACGCTTCCCGTCGGCCTCGCCATGGTGCGCGCCATCCGCGCCTATTTCGAGGAGACCGGCTACCTCATCGGCTTCAAGCCGGCCGGCGGCATTTCCACCGCCAAGGTCTCGCTCGACTGGCTGGTGCTGATGAAGGAAGAGCTTGGGCGACCGTGGCTGGAGCCGGAGCTGTTCCGCTTCGGTGCGTCCAGCCTACTCACCGACATCGAGCGTCAGCTCGAGCATCATTTGACCGGGCACTATTCGGCCAACCATCGCCACGCGATGGCCTAGCCCGCGAAGTCGCCCGCCAAGAACCAAAAACCTTCTGCGGTAGGAGCGCCCCATGAACATTCTCGAACGCTATCACGCCATGGAGTACGGCCCGGCGCCGGAGGCGCGCAACGAGGCGGATGCCTGGCTCGCTGGCCGCGACTTCTCCAAGGCGCTGTTCATCGGCGGCGAGTGGAAGGCAGCCGCCGGCGGCAAGACCTTCGAGACCAGCGAGCCGTCCTCCGGCAAGCTGCTCGCCAAGCTTTCGGATGCCGGCGCCGCCGACATCGATGCGGCGGTCGCGGCCGCCACGAAGGCGCTGCCGAAATGGAGCGCCAGCTCAGGCTATCAACGCGCCAAGGTGCTCTACGCCATCGGCCGCGCCATGCAGCGCCACCAGCGCCTGTTCGCGGTGCTGGAATCAATCGACAACGGCAAGCCGATCCGCGAGAGCCGCGACATCGACGTGCCGCTGGCCATCCGCCATTTCATCCACCATGCCGGCTGGGCGCAGGCGCTGGACAGGGATTTTCCCGATCACAAGGGTGTTGGCGTCGTCGGCCAGATCATTCCCTGGAATTTCCCGCTGCTGATGCTGGCCTGGAAGATCGCCCCGGCGCTCGCCGCCGGCTGCACGGTGGTGTTGAAGCCGGCAGAATTCACGCCGCTGACCGCTGTCCTGTTCGCGGAGATCTGCGAGCGTGCTGGAGTTCCCAAGGGCGTCGTCAACATCGTCCAGGGCGGGCCGGAAGCGGGTGCGGCGATCGTCAACCATCCCGGCATCCAGAAGATCGCCTTCACCGGCTCCTCCGAGGTCGGCAAGATCATCCGCAAGGCGACCGCCGGATCGGGCAAGAAACTGTCGCTGGAGCTCGGCGGCAAGTCGGCCTTCCTCGTGTTCGAGGACGCCGATCTCGACAGCGCCGTCGAGGGCCTGGTCGACGGCATCTGGTTCAACCAGGGTCAGGTCTGTTGCGCCGGCTCGCGCCTGCTGGTGCAGGAAGGCGTCGCCGATGCCTTCATCGCCAAGGTCAAGGTGAGGATGAGCCGGCTGCGTCTCGGCAGCCCACTCGACAAGAACACCGATATCGGGCCGCTGGTCGACCGCAGCCAGCTCGACCGGGTCAAGGGGCTGGTCGCCGAAGGAGCAAAACAGGGCGCCGTCTGCTGGCAGCCGGACGCGGCCTTGCCGTCTTCCGGCTACTACCACCTGCCGACGCTCGCCACCGGTGTTTCGCCGGCTAATATACTTGCCCAGGAAGAAGTCTTCGGCCCGGTGCTGGCAGTCATGAGCTTCCGCAACACCGAGGAAGCGATCGATCTCGCCAACAACACACGCTATGGGCTTGCCGCTTCGGTCTGGAGCGAGAACATCAACCTTGCGCTGCATGTCGCGCCACAGCTGAAGGCCGGCGTCGTCTGGGTCAACGGCACCAACATGTTCGACGCCGCCTGTGGCTTCGGCGGCTACCGCGAAAGCGGTTTTGGCCGCGAGGGCGGACGCGAGGGCATGTATGAATATCTGGCGGCGAAGCTGCCGCTCGGCCCGGTCATCAAGGCAGCGGCTGCCGCTTCAGCTCAGCCTGTTGAACAGGCCGATGGCACCGTCATCGACCGCACGGCAAAGCTGTTCATCGGCGGCAAGCAGGTCCGGCCGGACGGCAACTATTCGCTCGCCATCGCAACCTCCAAGGGCAGGCTTGCCGGCGAAGTGGGTCTCGGCAACCGCAAGGACATCCGCGATGCGGTTTCCGCTGCCCGCGCATGCAAGGCGTGGCCGGAGGCGACCGCATTCAATCGCAGCCAGGTGCTTTACTATCTGGCTGAAAACCTGTCCGGCCGCGCCGACGAGTTCGCCGCCCGTCTGGTCCAGCTGACCGGCGTGACGGCGAAGGCCGCGCGCGAGGAGGTCGAGCGGTCGATCGAACGATTGTTCCTCTATGCCGGCCTGACCGACAAGTTCGAGGGCCGCGTGCACCAGCCGCCGGCGCGCGCCGTCACGCTTGCCCTGCACGAGCCGGTCGGCGTCGTCGGCGTCGTGGCGCCCGACAATCAGCCGCTGCTCGGCTTCATCTCGCTGGTGGCGCCGGCGCTCGCCATGGGCAACACCGTGGTGGCCGTGCCTTCCGAGCGGCATCCGCTGCTCGCCACCGATCTCTATCAGGTAATCGAGTATTCCGACATTCCGGCTGGCGCCATCAACATCGTCACCGGCCGCAGCGCCGAGCTCGCCGGCGTGCTGGCCAAGCATGACGATGTCGACGGGCTCTGGGTATTCGCCGATGCCGAGACCTGCGCCAAGGCGGAGGCCGACTCCATCGGCAACCTCAAGCGCGTCTGGAGCGGCAATGGCCGCGGCCTCGACTGGGCATCGGACGACGCCGCCGGCGAGGCGTTCCTGCGCCGTGCCATCGAGGTAAAGAACGTCTGGGTGCCCTACGGCGATTGACACCTGACCGGTGCGGCGTTTGTCGCAGCCTTCGGGCTTGACGGGTTCGGAAATGTTCTTTACCGAGAAAAAACAATTGGCCTCCAGCAGACAGCGGCTCAGGCGGGACCATAGTGTCCGCCTGGCACATTGCGTCCCGCCTGGCTGCCGCTAAAACGCTCGCGAGAACCTGGAGAGAAAGAATGGCGGATCTGGCAGGCAAGGTGGTTGTTGTCACCGCGGCGGCGCAAGGCATCGGCCGGGCGAGCGCACTGGCTTTCGCCAAGGCCGGCGCCATGGTCCATGCCACCGACATCAACGAGGCGCTGCTCGCCGAACTCGCCAGGACGTCAGGCATCAAGACCCGCAAACTGGACGTGCTCGACGACGCGGCGGTCAACGCCGCGATCGCCGAGATC
>NZ_RZOI01000215.1:0-8254 GCF_004022645.1 Mesorhizobium sp. M4A.F.Ca.ET.020.02.1.1
GGTCAGGAACGCCGGCGAGACCGGCGCCTATTTCCGCGCCGAGCTTGCCAAGGCGGTCGGCGGCCACAAACATGTCGGGGAGGTGCGTGGCGACGGGATGCTGGCGGCGATCGAATTCGTCAAGGACCGCGACGACCGCGCCTTCTTCGATCCGGCGCTGAAAGTGGGGCCGCAGATCGCCACGGCACTCGCCGCAAGCGGCGTCCTCGGCCGCGCCATGCCGCAGGGCGACATCCTCGGCTTCGCGCCGCCGCTCTGCCTGACGCGCGAGGAAGCCGACACGGTGGTGGCGAAGACAGCGGACGCGGTGAACGCCGTGTTTGCCAGCCTCTGAGACGGGGGATGAATGGCATGACCAGAACCATTCCAGCCACCATGGCCGCCGTGCAGCTCACCGGCCATGGCGGTCCGGAAAAGCTCGTCTACCGCACCGATGTGAAGGTGCCCGCGCCGGCCGCCGGCGAAGTGCTGGTCAAGGTCAGCGCCTGCGGCATGAACAACACCGATGTCTGGGTGCGGCAGGGCGCCTATGGCACGGAAGAGGATGCGGCGGCGGTGTCGACCTGGCGCCGGCAGGGCAACACGCTTGTTTTCCCGCGCATCCAGGGCACCGACACGGTGGGGACCATCGCCGCCGTCGGCGACGGCGTCTCGCCCGACCGTATCGGCGAGCGGGTGATGGTCGATTTTTCCATCTACAACCGCGACGACAATTCGCTGGCCGACATCGACTATATGGGCCATGGCCGCGACGGCGGTTACGCCGAATATCAGACCTTGCCGGCCGAGAACGCGCATGTCGTCGACACCGATATGAGCGACGTCGAGCTCGCCACCTTCTGCTGCGCATATCTGACCGGCGAGCAGATGCTGGAGCGCGCGGCACTGAAAGCCGGCGAACTTGTGCTGGTCACCGGCGCTTCCGGCGGCGTCGGCTCGGGTATCGTGCAGTTGGCGCGGGCGCGCGGCGCCATCCCCTATGCCATTGTCGGCAAGGGCAAGGAGCAGGCGGTGCTCGATATCGGCGCCGAAAAGGTGATCACGCGCGGGGTGGCCGACCTGCCGGCCGCCGTTAGCGAAGCGACGGGCGGAAAACCGATCGACGTGGTCGCCGACCTTGTCGGCGGCGCCATCTTCAACGACCTGTTGCGCATCCTGCGGCCCGAGGGGCGCTACACCACGGCTGGCGCCATCGCCGGTCCAGTGGTGCAGTTGGATCTCCGTACCATGTACCTGAAGCAGCTGCAGCTGCACGGCTCGAGCCAGGGCACGCGGGCGGATTTTCGCCGCATCGTCCGCTACATCGAAGACAAGAAGATTCGGCCGCTGGTCGGTGGCGTCTACAAACTGTCTGACTTCCACCGCGCGCAGACGGATTTCGTGGCGAAGGACTTTGTCGGCAAGCTTGTCGTGGTGCCGGACGCGATGTGGAACCGCGGCGAAGATCACTGGTCGGGGACCGAACCGAGATCAGCTCAAATTGCAATTGAATAGTGTCATCTTGAGTCATCGCAGACTGACGCCATTCTCTGCCTCAGCGCAACGAGGCGACAACAGACAAACCCAAGGTAATGAGTCCTCCCGGGAACAGTAGCGCTGTTTTCGAGTTGATAGTCTGATCAACCAGTAGCTGTTTTGCAGGATGCACGACAGGGCGAACGGGAGAGTTCCATGGGTCTCGGCACAATTCTGATAGTTCTGCTAATTCTTGTTTTGCTTGGCGGCTTCAGCGGCCTCGGCGGCGGTCCGTTTTACGGCACCGGTTATTACGGCGGCGGCGGCCTTGGGTTGGTATTGCTGATCGTCATCATCCTGGTTGTGCTCGGCCGCCTCTAGCGCCGCTGAGGCAGACATAGCGTTGCCCGCTGATCGAGCAGCGATCGGCGGGCAATTGGCGATGGCGACCGCGGAGGGAGCATTGGGCCGCAAACTCGACCTCAGAAGCGGCCGGCCGGTCTGGTTCGCCTATCGCGCGCCGCCCGTCCGAGTGGGAAAGCTGACACGAGACGTAAAGAGCGAAGTGCTGGTCGTCGGCATGGGCATCAGCGGCGCCATGATGGCGGAGGCGCTGACGCGTGCGGGCCATGAAGTGATGTGCATCGATCGACGCGGCCCGGTTCTCGGATCAACCTCGGCGACGACGGCGCTGGTGCAGTTCGAACTTGATCAACCGCTGGTCAAACTTTCCGCCATCAAGGGTAAGCTCGACGCCGCGCGCGCATGGCGGCGCTCGCGCTTGGCGGTGATCAACCTTCGCGGGCGGATCGCCGAACTCGGCATCGACTGCACCCTCGCCGACCCGCCTTCACTCTATCTGGCGGGCAACATGCTTGGTCCGGCGGAATTGCGCACCGAAAGCAACGCACGCCGGCAGGCCGGGATTGCCGCGACTTATCTGACCCGCCAGGCTCTGGCCGACAGTTTCGGAATCGATCGCGCAGCAGCCATCCTCAGCCACGACAACATTGCGCTCGATCCGCGCAAGCTCACAGCCGGATTGTTGCTGCGGGCTTTGGGGCGGAAGGCACGTCTTTATGCGCCAGTGCAAGCGACCGAGATCGAGCACGGTCGCGATCAGGTTGTTGTCAAAACCAGTCTCGGTCCGACGATCTCGGCGCGACATCTGGTGCTGGCAACCGGCTATGAGTTGACCGACATCATTCCGGCGACCGCGCACAGCATCGTTTCAACCTGGGCGATCGCCACGAACCGCCAGCCCCAAGGCCTATGGCCTGCGACTGCTCTGCTATGGGAGGCATCGGAGCCGTATCTTTACGTTCGGACAACGGCAGACGGCCGGGTCATTTGTGGTGGTGAGGACGAGGATTTCACCGATGAGGAGCATCGCGACGCAATGATCGCCGAAAAGGCCCAGCGCCTGGCGGCCAAGCTGGGCCATCTGTTGCCAAAGCTGGACACCAGACCGGAATTTGCATGGACCGGCTCCTTCGGCACCACGACCTCCGGCCTGCCCTATATAGGCGCCCTGCCCCGCTTCCCACGCATTCACGCCGTGATGGGCTATGGCGGCAACGGCATCACCTTCTCGCAGATCGCTTCTGAGATGGTTTCATCTGCGATTGGCGGCCTCCAGGACATCGATTCCGAGCTTTTTGCATTCCGCGGCTGCTAGATCGACAGGCGAGAGCGCCGAAGGCCAGGACTACCTCCTGGGTGACTGAACTAGGTCCACTCCGACAGGATTGTCTCCATCTCCACTGTCTCGACCTGCTGCGCAAATCGTTGATGATAGACCGTTAGCAGCGCGTCGTGAGTGGCATCCGAAGTGCTGCACAGAGCGTCCGTCACCAGCACCACCCGGTAGCCGAAATCAATGGCGCCGAGAACGGTTGCCAGCACGCAGACGTCGGTCTCGCCGCCGGTGATCACCAGCGTGTCGATCCTATGCTGCGCGAGAAAGTTACTGAGCCTGCCCTCGAACCAGGGCGAATAGATGTGCTTGTCGAGAACGGTTGCCGGCGGAGAGTGCCGCATCAGCGAAGGCAGAAGCTCAATCATTTCCGGGTCGAGCTCGGACATGGTCATCGACGCCCATCGGTCATAGTAGCGCTTCCACGTGCCCACCCCCTGCCCCGGCCTCTGTGCAGGCAGGAAGCGGGTAAAGATGGTTTGCGCCGCATGCCTTGCGACCAGCGTTTCGATGAGGGGCAGGACGCGGGCCATCCACGGCGTCGCCCAGGGCGATGGCTCCGCGAACAAGCGCTGCATGTCGACGCAGAGATGGACGCAACTGCTGCCCAATGGTCCGTAGGTCAATCCATGCGCTGACATTGAGGACCTCTTCGGTCCGACCTCTTTCCGACACGACGCCTGGTTAGGCCTTGCAGGCTTGCGTGCCGCTTCTTTGCGTCGCTGCAGCTATTCGGGGAGGTGCGGCGTATGCTGTTTGTCCTCGGCCGGATCGGCGTCGATGCGCGCCTTGTGCGGATCGAAAACGCCGTGCCGAGCGATAGCCAAGGCGGCTGTCTCAGGCGTCTCATAGGCCCTCATGAAATTGTCGGCGGATGCACCGGCGGCATGAACGCGCCAATAGCTGGCCGTGCCCCATGGAGAATCCGAGGTGGTGTTCGTTTTCTCGAAGAGCTCGAAATAGATATCCTCGAACGGGATGTAGAAGACCGGATTTCGCCCATCTTCATAAAGCAGCTTTGCCCGCTCGCTGGACGCAACGATGGCGTCTGAAAACCTGACCGTCACTGTGCCGTCAAAGGGCACGATGGCAGGGGCGGTCGGAAAATGCATGGAACTCGCCGGTGAGGTTTGCATTCTCGTACTCCTTGACTGCGTGTTCATGGAAACGTTGCTCAGCCATGGCAGTTCCGGCCAAGCGCGCAATTGGCGCAAACCTTTTCGACCCCGACGGTAGACCGTCAGGGCTCGCCCTTGGAGTTCATGATTTGAATGGCGGGCGCGACCACCCGCCACGGCAGGTGGGCTTTGCCCTGAACTGAGCCGGAGACGTCCAGCCCAGCGCGTTAGCGTGAGCGCCAGGGTCGGACAAAAAGCGTCGTCAGAAAACTGCTGAGGACAATCCACGCAGCCACCTCGCGCCCGGATGCCCCAGGCCTGCCCCGCCTGGTGCTTGCGTGGGCCGCCATCACGGGCGCGAGGTCGGGTCGGCTTCCGTGCCTGACAGAATAGGCGCGGGTTATCTCGGCGCCGAATAGGAAGATCTGGGCCGAATAGTAGACCCACAACAGCACGATTATCAGCGCGCCGGCCGCACCATAGGACGTCGCTATCGCACTCGTCCCGATGTACCAGCCGATCAGAGCCTTGCCGATCGTGAACAAAAGCGTGGTAACGAGCGAACCGACGGCGACGTCGCGCCATTGCAACGTCCTGTCAGGCAGGACCTTGTATATTGCCGCAAAGAGCAGTGCGATCAGCACGAAGGAAACCACTGTGTTGATGGCGCTGACTATCAGTTCGCCGAACGGAAGACCTGCATTGATGAGTTCGCCGAGGGCGGAGATTGCCGTGCTCGCAGCCAGCGATACCAGAAGCATGAAGCCGAGGGCGGCGACAAGCCCAAGGCTTGCGGCCCGCGCCCGCACCAATCGCGACAGCGACGTGCCGCCCGGCTTCACCTTCCAGATTTCGTTGAGCGAGAGCTGCATCTCGCCGAAGACGCCCGACGCGGTTACGAGCAACGTCACCAACCCCAATATGGCGGCCAGGGTACTCGATGATCCGCGCGAGGCGGTCTCGATCGTCGCCTGCAGGAGATCGGCGCTCTGCGCGCCCATGACGCCCGATATCTGCGCCGAAAGGGCCAGCCGGGCGGCGTCGTTGCCGAAGACCAGGCCAGCAATCGCCACCACGATCAGCAGGATCGGCGCAAGCGAGGTGGCGGCATAGAAGGCCATCGCCGCACCATGGCTCAGTGCGTTGTCGTTGACGAAGCCGCTGATGGCCTCTTTCAGCAGAACCCAGCCTTCACGAACCCACGCTCGCATCTTCGCTCTGCCGCCACATCTGGGACGCAAAATCGCGCACAGGACAAACCCGGCATGGGCACGATGGTTCCTTTGGGCATTGTTTCACCGAGCGCCCGACCTGCCCAGAAAGATGCTTCCGTGTTCGTGGAAGATGTGTTGCGCTAATCCTCTGTTTGTTCCCTTCGGCCAGCCGATTCGCACGCCCTAGCACCGCTGGCGCCGCAAGCCGCTCGATGATTTCAGGGTCGATCGCTTCAATCCCGCCCAGGTGCAATGAACTCGGCGGTCGAAAGCCTCGATTGGGATCTGCGTGGTGAACGTTGACGGGCAGCGTGCGGCAGTTCACCTTCGCGCGGATTGCCTGTCCAAGGCGCGTTGTTTTTCGGACCCTTCGCACCCTATGCAAAACAAGACTACGCAGGCGACAAGGCAGGCCACAAGCGCCAATCAGAGCCAGGCCGTCGGCGCGGATCTGATCGCTGTCGTCATTGCCGTAACCGCTGGCGAGCCACGTGTCCTGACCATTGAGCAAGCTCAAGCCTTGCCGTCCGGCCCTTTTGAGTTCGGCCATCGTTCCCTGCAGTCAGGCCTGAGGGCATGGGTGGAGCGGCAGACAAGCCATCCGCTGGGCTATATAGAACAGCTCTACACCTTTGCCGACCGCGACCGGACCGGCGACGAGCGTGTGCAGATCTCGATCAGCTATCTCGGCCTGACAAGAGAAGAGCAGGCCGAACGGTCGCCAACGCATGGCTGGCGAGGCTGGTATGACTATTTTCCCTGGGAGGATCACCGTGCGGGCGTGCCACCTATCGTGCCCGATGTGCTCATCCCTCGACTTTTGGCCTGGGCCGACGGCACGGATAATCTGAGCATACGCCGCGATCGCCGGCAGCGCGTGGCGTATGCCTTCGGCCTGGATGATCGCGGCTGGAACGAGGAGCTTGCTCTGCAGCGTTACGAACTGCTGTATGAGGCCGCCCTGGTGCCGGAGGCCACACGCGGCCGGGACAATGGCATTTCGCCGGCCATTCCCGGCCGGCCAATGACTGCCGACCATCGCCGCATTCTGGCGACCGGGATCGCCAGGCTTCGAACCAAGATCAAATACCGCCCCGTCGTGTTCGAGCTAATGCCGCCGGCTTTCACGCTCCTGCAGTTGCAGCGAACCGTTGAAGCGCTCGCAGGCCGGCTCGTGCACAAACAGAATTTCCGGCGCCTTATCGAACAGCAGGATCTGGTCGAGGAGACCGGGGAGACGATGTCGGACACAGGCGGGCGTCCGGCGAAGCGTTTCCGTTTCCGTCAGGCGGTTCTGGCGGAACGAGCTGTCGCGGGGACAAAATTGCCACTTTCACGCGCTTGACATTCCTTATGCTCAAGTTAAGCATATGCCTCAGTTATACTCAATTCGAGCATAATTGGAGACAGGGTATGTTCAACGCCTCCGCGCGCACGGCCGCGCTCTACGAACGCGTGCGCCGGGTCATCCCACCGATCGAATGGACCGCCTTCGCCGGCGACATCGACGCCATCCTCGACCTGAAGCGGCAGCGAAACGCTGTCATCCTGGCGCACAACTATCAGACGCCGGAGATCTTCCATTGCGTCGCCGATATCGTCGGCGACAGCCTGGCGCTTGCCCGCAAGGCGATATCGGCCGAAGCGGACGTGATTGTGCTGGCCGGCGTGCATTTCATGGCCGAGACGGCAAAGCTGCTCAACCCTGAGAAGACCGTGCTCATTCCAGACCTGCGCGCAGGCTGTTCACTGGCGGACTCCATTACCGCCGAGGATATCCGCCTGCTCAGGCAACGCTACCCCGGCCTGCCGGTCGTCACCTATGTCAACACGTCGGCTGAGGTGAAGGCCGAGTCCGACATCTGTTGCACGTCAGGCAATGCGAAAGCGGTCGTCGAGTCCCTTGGCGTTCCCCGGGTGATCATGCTGCCGGACGAGTATCTGGCCCATAACATCGCCGCCCAGACCGACGTGGAGATCATCGCCTGGAAAGGGCATTGCGAGGTGCATGAGCGCTTCACGCCAGCCGATATCCGCGAGTTGCGCGAAAACCATCCCGGCGTGACGGTGCTCGCGCATCCCGAATGCCCGCCCGATGTGGTGGCCGAGGCCGACTTTTCCGGCTCGACCGCCGCCATGTCCGATTATGTCGAAAGGCAAAAGCCGCCCCGCGTCGTGCTGATGACGGAATGCTCGATGAGCGACAATGTCGCGCTCCAGCATCCCGAGGTCGAATTCATCCGACCCTGCAATCTCTGCCCGCACATGAAGCGGATAACGCTGGCCAGCATCCGCATGGCGCTCGAGCAGAACCGCCATGTCGTCACCATTGAGCCGGAGATTGCCGGGCGCGCGCGGCTGGCCGTCGAGCGGATGCTGGCGGTATGAGCATGGACGTCCGCGACCTCGACGACCGGCCGGTCATCATCGGCGCCGGCATAGCCGGGCTGATGACCGCACTACACTTGGCACCCGAGCCGGTGCTTCTGCTCTCAAGATCGCCGCTTGGCGCGGATGCGTCCAGCGCGTGGGCGCAAGGCGGGCTTGCCGCCAGCATGGGCGATGATGATGACCCGATCCTCCATCTTACCGATACGCTCGCCGCCGGTGACGGCCTTTGCGATGCGGAAGCAGCAAGGCGCATCGTGTACGCTGCGCCCGCCGCGATCGAATATCTGGCACGGTTTGGGGTTCGTTTTGATCGGACGCCGGCAGGCGCCCTTCGTCTCGGACTGGAGGCCGCGCACAGCCGGCGGCGCATCGTTCATGCC
>NZ_RZOI01000216.1:0-8245 GCF_004022645.1 Mesorhizobium sp. M4A.F.Ca.ET.020.02.1.1
GGATGGCGGGCAATCGCCGCCATGGTGACGGAGGCGCCAAGAACGGCCCTGCCATTGGAAACGGTAATCGTCGACAGCGACGGCTCGGTGGCGCGGACAAGTCTGGTGACCGAAACGTCGCCTTCATTGGCGGCGCGCACGACCAGCGTGCCGCCGCCGAGATAGCGCGTGCCGACCGCCTGCAGTGCAGCGTTCGCGTCCTTCACCGTCGGGAATGTTTGGAGGGCAAGCGCCATGGCACGCTCCTTGGCTCAGCTTTGGCCGGCGAAATGGCTCTTCAGCGCGTTGAAGCCGCCCTGGAAGACGTTGGCGCCCATGCCTTCGGCGAGCTTGTCGGCTTCCTCGGGAGCTGCGTCGAAGCTGGCGCTCCATTCGGCAAAGGTGCGGTCGCCGTCGGTGACACGCCGCAACTGCAGCGTCGCCTTGTGATTGGTGATCAGCTGCGGGGTCTCGAGGATGGAGTAGCTGACCAGAAACTTCTCGTCGGAGAAGTCGACCAATTTTTCGCGCAGGCGGGCGCCGCTGACGAGCTGGAAGTTGCGCACACAGCCGATCGTGCCGGCATCCTTGCCGTCCTCGATATGGCTTTCGATCATGCGCGGGTGCCAACTCGGCAAGCCGTTGAAGTCGCGTATCCGCGCCCAGACCTGTTCGACCGGCGCGTCGATGACGCTGGAGATGGTGACTTTCGCCATGGAGCCGTTCCCTTGCGGATGCGTATGGCGGGAAGGGTAGGGCGCACGGGCAGCCGGCGCTTATCAATGCGTCTTGAGCGCCTATCAATCAGTCTGAAAATAGACCGAAGGCAGCCAGGGCCGCTCAAGCCATCGCCCGCGCCGCCTCGCGATAGAGCGTCGGCGGCACGCCGACATGGTCGCGGAAGAAGCGCGAAAAATTGCCCTGGGTGGTGAAGCCGAGATTGCAAGCGACCGAGATCAGCGGTTCCTGCGACCATTGCAGCTGGCGCACGGCTTCCTCCATGCGCAGCGTGTTCCAGTAGACGTTCGGCGTCAGATTGGTCTGTTCCTTGAACAAGGCGAAGAAATGCGGCCTCGACAGGCCGACGCTGCGGGCCACGTCGTCGAAGGAGATGCGTTCGCAGACATTGGCCTTCATCAGCTGGATCGCCTTGCGGACGCGGAAATCCTGCATGGTGTTGACGCGGCCACGCGCCACATGCGGCGCCGAGGCGTCGGCGGCGTCGAGCACGCTGTCGATGAAGCGCTCGATCTCGTAATTGGCGATGTCGTCGATGCTCTCATTGTCGCTGAGATGATCGAGCAGGTGCGCCGCCGCCTGGTGCAGCCACGGCTCCAGCGTGATCGCGGCCTGCGCGAACAGCGGCGCCGACGAGGGCAGGTCGCGGCGCCGGCGGGCCCAGTCGGGATCGATGTAGAAGGCGAGGAACAGGCCCGGCCTGCCGTCATGCGAAAGGGCATGGCTGTGCGGCTGGAACGAATTGATGCCGGCGGCGGTGTCGGGCCCGAGCCGCACCGTCTCGCGGCCGATGGTCATCTCGCCGGCCGTGCCTTCAAGCCAGATGATCAGATGCGCCTCGACATGGGCATGGGTGACGAAGTCGTTGGCGACATTCAGGACAGAGACATGTCCGAACCGGCCCCAATAGAGCCTGATCGCGTCCGTCATGGGTATATCCTCCCGCGGGCGACTGGCCTCCCTTCGCCCGCCCGGGGATTGTGCGGCGGGCGTCGGGCGCTCGTCAAGGCGCGTGCGCTAGGCCTCACAGGCGCCTTGCGCCGCACGGGCGGATTTTCAGACTGAGCGATAGGAGCCGGATCCGGTCCGGCCTAGTCGCTGCGCCTGAAATTGCGGATACGGTCGAACAGGACCGCGAGCAGGATGGCGCCGCCGATGAAGGTGCCTTGCCAGAAGGCGTTGATGCCGAGCAGGCCAAGGCTGTTGCGGATCACCTCGATCAGCGCCGCACCGACGATGGCGCCGAAGGCGGTGCCGACACCGCCGGCGAGATTGGCGCCGCCGATGACGGTGGCGGCGATCACCTGCAATTCCATGCCGGTGCCGATGTTGGTGGTGACGGCGCCCAGCCAGCCGGTCTCGATGATGCCGGCAATGCCGGCCGCGAGCGCCGAGATCATGTAGACTGCGACCTTGATCTGCTTGACGGGAACACCGGTGAGCGTCGCCGCATGCTCGTTGCCGCCGATGGCGAAGATGTGCCGGCCGAACTTGGTCCAGCGCAGCGTGAAGCCGGTGATCAGCGCCAGAAGGATCATGTAGAGCACCGGATTGGCGATGCCGAACACCCAGGCGCCGCCGCCCAGCGCGAGCAGCTTGTCGTGGTCCGGACCGAACTGGAAGACGACCGTGTTGTTGGAGGCGACCATAGCGAGGCTGCGCGCGATGGACAGCATGCCGAGCGTCACCACGAACGGCGGAAAGCCGAGATACGCGATCAGAATGCCGTTGAAAGCGCCGATGACGAGCGCTGTCAGGATGGTGGCGAGGATGCCGACTTCGATGCCGTAGCCGGCATGCATGGTGACCGCCAGCACCATCGAGCACAGGCAAAGCACCGAGCCGACCGACAGGTCGATGCCGCCGGTGATGATGACGAAGGTCATGCCGAGCGCGACGATGGCGACGAAGGTGATGTTGCGGGTGATGTTGTAGAGGTTCTTCTGCGTGGCGAAGGCGTCGGTGGCGAAGGACAGGAACAGGCAGGCGAGGATCACCGCGATCACCACCCAGAAAGTCTGGCTGCCGAGCAGCCGCGACATGAAGGTGTGCTGCTTCTGCGCGATCGTCTGGTCAAGGGTGACTGCCATTATCGACCTTTCCTGCCGGGCCGCGCCAGCACCGTAAATTCCGGGGTTGCCGTGCTCATGCGACCTGCTCGATAGCGCCGGTGATCAGACCGGTTACCTCCTCGGGCGAGCTGGACGCGATGGTCTTGTCGGCCACTTTCCTGCCGCGCCGCATGACGATGACGCGGTCGGCGACGTCGAAGACGTCGGGCATGCGGTGGCTGATCAGCACCACTGCGATGCCCTGGTCGCGCAAATGGCGGATCAGGTTCAGGACTTCGGCGACCTGGCGCACCGAGATCGCCGCGGTCGGCTCGTCCATCAGCACGATCTTGGCCTGCGACAGCATGGTGCGGGCGATCGCCACCGCCTGGCGCTGGCCGCCCGACATCTGCTTGACGAGATCGCGCGGGCGGGTCTCGGACTTCAGTTCGGCGAAGAGCTGGCCGGCGCGCTTGTACATGGCGGCATAGTCGAGGATGCGAAACGGACCGACGCCCCTGCGCAGCTCACGGCCGAGATAGACATTGGCGGCGGCGGTCAGGTTGTTGCACAGCGCCAGGTCCTGATGGACGATCTCGATGCCGTGCTGGCGGGCCTCCGCCGGCTTGTGCAGGACAAGCTCCTTGCCGTCCAGCTGCATGTTGCCATGGCTCGGGCGGAAATTGCCGGCGATCATTTTGACCAGCGTCGACTTGCCGGCGCCGTTGTCGCCCATCAGGCCGACGACCTGGCCAGGCTCGATCGACAATGACACGTCGTTGACCGCCTGGATGGCGCCGAAATGCTTTGAGATGTTGGTGAGTTCGAGAACCGCCACCAGCGTTATGCCTCCCTGTTGCGGCCTGCGGTTCTGCCGCGGCCTCGCTCTCCCCAGCTCCTCCCCGGGAACGGCGATTTGGCGCATTTACGCTAATGCTCATGCAGGCGTCAATCAATTGTCGGACGAATTGAAGACATGTTTTACCAAAAATCCGTTTTGTAGGACAAATAGCAATTGACGTTGGCCGCATGCCGATATTAGCTAAGCATCGGAGGAAGATCATGCCGATCTTTCGACCCGGCTGGCCGGGCGGAATCGGCGGAAGCGATACCGGTCCGGGACTTGGCGGCAATTCTCGCCGGCACGGTTCGGAATTGCATCTGGAAATGCTTATCGGCCTGGACTGGCGGAGGCACGAGCGCTCGTGAAACGATGCTCTGTCTTCGCGCACCGGGTTGGTCTGCGTGGCGGGCACGCCGTGCCCGTCTGTTTCAAGGGAGGACTGATATGAGGAAATCACTTTTGCTCGCCGCTGCCGCCGTCATGGCGTTGGGCGCCGGGCCGGCACTGGCCAAGAAACAGCTCGTCATTGTGGTGAAGGGGCTCGACAACCCATTCTTCGAAGCCATCCACCAGGGCTGCGAGAAGTGGAACAAGGAAAACGCCAGCTCGGAATATGAATGCTTCTACACCGGCCCGGCATCGACTTCGGACGAGGCCGGCGAGGCTCAGATCGTGCAGGACATGCTGAGCAAGCCCGACACAGTGGCGATGGCGATTTCGCCGTCGAATGCGCCGCTGATCGCGCAGACGATCAAGACCGCCAATCCCTCGATCCCGATCATGACGGTCGATGCCGACCTTGCCAAGGAAGATGCGGGCCTTCGCAAGACCTATCTCGGCACCGACAACTATCTGATGGGCAAGAAGATCGGTGAATACATCAAGAAGGCCAAGCCCAATGGCGGCAAGATCTGCACCATCGAAGGCAATCCGGCGGCCGACAACATCCTGCGCCGCGCTCAAGGCATGCGCGACGCGCTGTCGGGCAAGGACGGCCTCGCGGCGCTTGCCGGTGAAGGCGGCTGGACGGAAGTCGCCGGATGTCCGGTGTTCACCAATGACGATGGCGCCAAGGGCGTACAGACGATGACCGACATCCTCGCCGCAAATCCCGACCTCGACGCCTTCGGCATCATGGGCGGCTGGCCGCTGTTCGGCGCGCCGCAGCCCTATCGCGACCTGTTCAAGCCGATGGCCGACAAGATCGCCAGCAACGCCTTCGTCATCGGCGCGGCCGACACGATCGGCGACGAAGTGGCGATTGCCAGGGATGGTCTGGTGACCGCGCTGGTCGGCCAGCGGCCGTTCGAAATGGGCTACAAGGCGCCGTCGGTGATGATCGACCTGATCGAAGGCAAGAAGGTCGACGATCCGGTCTTCACCGGTCTCGATGAATGCACCAAGGACACGGTCGACACCTGCATCCAGAAGTAGGTCTCGATCTCGGGGTGCCCTTCGAAGGGCGCCCCGTCACTTCCCTCAGGGACAAGGACAGGCAGCGTTGTCGGGGGCGGCAGTCTCCGGATTTGACGCGCCCATAGGTCGGCGAAGGCATCCGCGGGCGCGGACAATTCCGGACAGTTTCCACGCGACGGACTGACGATGCCGGAACGCCGATGCCGGACGACAAATCAAGAAAACGCTCTGCCGGGACCACGGCCAGCCATCCACTTGTCGCTGTTCGGCGACCGGAGATGGCCTGGAACCCGGGCTCGAGCGTGCATGCCTCGCTTGCCAGCGAGATCGGTCTTCGGATCGTGCGCGGCGACTATCCGCCGGGCACCATCCTGCCCAACGAGGCCAAATGGTCGGAAACCTTCAACGTCAGCCGCTCGGCGGTGCGCGAGGCGATCAAGATGCTGATGGCCAAGAGCCTTCTGGCATCACGCCCCAAGATCGGAAGCTGGGTGGAGCCGAAGGAACGCTGGAACCTGCTCGACCGCGATGTGCTTGCCTGGTACGCGAGCGCGCCGGACCGCGAGCTGTTCCTGAAGACGGTGCAGGAATTCCGCCACATCATCGAACCGGAAGCCAGCGCCTTCGCCGCCATGCGCAGGAGCGAGGAGCAGATGGCCGAAATCAGCCAGGCCTGCCGCGAGATGGGGGTTGCCACAAACCTGCAGGAGCGCACGCGCGCCGACACGCGCTTTCACCTCGCCATTCTCAGGGCATCGGGCAACGAGCTGCTGGTGCCGCTCGGCGTGCTGATCGAATCGGCGCTCGACCATTTGTTCGTCTTCGTCACGCGCGAGCACAGCGACCAGCGGCGGGCGCAGTCGTTGCACGAGGCCATAGAGAAGGCCATCCGCCTCAAGCGCCCGGCCGCCGCTCGAACCGCCGTGCACCGGCTGCTGGCCAACACCGACGAGGTCATCGAGCGGTCGCGGCGGTGACGCGAGGCCTTCCCGACTTCAAATCTTCTGCTTCACGCCATCTTTTGACGGCATCAGGTCGACGCCGTTGACCTTGCCGATATGGGTCGCCAGCATCGGCACGAACTGCTCGGCCGGGCCGGCGGCGAAGGCGCCGGCAAAGGCGTTCTTGGTGGCGTTGCCGAGCGGGTTGGCGATGCCGGCGGCGCCCGCCATGGATTCCAGATAGGTAAGGTCCTTGAAGGCGTTGGCGATGGAGAATTTATGCGCGTCCCGGTCGCCCTCCAGCGTCCAGCGCATGAAGGTCTGGTAGAAGGGGCAGTCCGTGCGGCCGTTGCGGATGACGCTGTCGAAACGCGACGGCGAGATGCCGACCTTCTCGGCCAGCGCCAGCGCCTCGGAATAGATCGCGGCGTAGCCCAGCGAGATGAAATTGTTGAGCAATTTCATGCGGTGGCCGTCGCCGGTGTCGCCTATATGGACGATGCGGCCGGCCCAGGTCTCGATCACCGGCTTCACCCTGTTGAAGACCGGGTCGGGCGCACCGACCATGGCGTCCAGCGTGCCTTCCCAGGCCTCCTTCGGCGTGCGGCTGAGCGGCGCGTCGACATAGTCGACGCCGAGCGCCCTGAGTTCGGCAGCCAGCGCCACCGTCGAGACCGGATCGGAGGTCGAGCAATCGACGACCACCGCGCCTTGCCTCAGGCCCTCCTTCAGGCCGCCGGGGCCGCGAATGATGGCTTCGACCTCGCGCGAGCCGGTGACGCAGATGAAGACGATGTCGGATGATGCCGCCACCTCGCGCGATGTCGCCGCTTCTGTGGCGCCGCGACCAGCCAGGTCATCCGCCGGTTTGCGGTTCTTGCGGCCGAGGAAGGTCAGCGGATAGCCCTTGTCGACGATGTTCTTGGCGATGCCGTGCCCCATGAGGCCCAAGCCGATGAAGCCGATTTTTTCGCGCGCGGCGGTGGTGGTCATGTCGTTCCGTCCTGTCTGGGGATTATCGATAATTTCGCCGTTGTTCTTGCCGCATATGGTTGCGGAATGCAATATTGTCTGACAATACACGGCAATAGCGAGCGATGTGGAGAGCGAAATGACGAAGCGGATCATGTTCACCGGTGGCAGCGGCAAGGCGGGGCGTCATGTCGTGCAATATCTGGTCGAGCATGGCTGCCAGGTGCTCAACATCGATACCAAGCCGCTCGACAATCCCAAGGTGCGCACGCTGATTACCGACATCACCGACAGCGGCCAGGTTTTCAACGCACTGTCGAGCTATATGGGCCTGCATGAGTTCGATCCGTCGCTGCGTCCGCAGCCGGTCGACGCAGTTGTGCATTTCGCCGCCATCCCGCGCATCATGATCACGCCCGACAACGAGGTGTTCCGCATCAACGCGATGGGGACCTACAATGTCATCGAGGCGGCGGTGAAGCTCGGCATCCGCAAGGTGGTGATCGCCTCCAGCGAGACGACCTACGGCCTGGTCTTCGCCAACGAACCGCGCGATCCCAAGTATTTTCCTCTCGACGAGGAATACGACGTCGACCCGATGGACAGCTACGCACTGTCCAAGATCGTCAACGAGAAGACCGCGCGAGCCTTCGCGCAGCGCAACGGCACCGATATCTACGCCTTGCGCATCGGCAATGTCATCGAACCGCACGAGTATTCACTCTTCCCGAAGTGGTTCGCCGATCCCGGCTTCCGCAAGAGGATCGCCTGGAGCTATGTCGATGCTCGCGACCTCGGCCAGATCACTTTGCGCGCCGTCGAGAAGGACGGGCTCGGCTACCAGGTGTTCAATGCCGCCAACGACGACACCTCGTCCGACCTGCCGACTGCGGAACTGCTGAAGCGGTTCTACCCGAATGTCCCGGTCAAGGCGGAGCTCGGTGAATACGAGACGTTGCTTTCCAACCGCAAGGCGCGCGACCTGCTCGGCTTCCGCCCGGAGCACAGCTGGCGCAAATACGTCAAAACGGCATGATGGGGCGCAAAGCCGTGGCTGATCTGTGCACAGCCGCCGGCTTTGCGCTCCATCAGCCTTGCCGTGCTTGACAGGGTCCGAAATCCGGACTTTCTGGGGCAGATGCGGAACGGGAAGCCGAACAAGGAAAAATCACCGGAGCAGGCGGCGTCCGCCGAGCGCCAGGCCGCCATTCGCCGAGCCGATGCGCCGCGCATTCCGGGATCGAGCGTGCATGCTTCGCTGGCCAGCGAGATCGGCCTTCGGATTGTGCGCGGCGACTATCCGC
>NZ_RZOI01000217.1:0-8218 GCF_004022645.1 Mesorhizobium sp. M4A.F.Ca.ET.020.02.1.1
CCGGGCGTGGTGCCGAAGCCCGGCGTACCGCCGCAGGGTGCGTTGCGCAGATCGATGACGAGATCGGTACCGGCCGGCGAGGTGACGCGCATCTCGCCCGCCTCGCGCAGCATCTGCACGCCGAGCGCCACCTTCGGGCCGAGTTCGGCCGTCGGCTCGGTGCGCTCGAGAATTTCAGGATGTTCGTTCGTGACGACCAGGAGGCGGGTTCGTCCTGCCGCCTCGATCTCGGGCCATTCCGGGGCATGGATCAGCCCCTCGACCGTGCAGTCGACGATCACCTCGCAGAGCTTCAGCGCCTCGATCACGGCGCGGTTGCCCTGGATCGCCCAGGACGTGCCGGTGGACTTCACCGGCACCGGCGCCGTTTGGCGCGGCGTCGGCATCTGGATCATGCAGAATTCGGCACCGAGATCGTGCAGGGCGAGTTCCGACAGGTGGACCAGCACCGGACGCGACTGCGTCTCAGACAGGATCGCCACCCTTGTCCCTTTGCCGATAGCATTTAGCACGAAGACGCGGCGGAAGCAGTCCAGCCACCGTCCTTCGATGCGCTCTTGCAGCATCGTTAAACTCCCATTGACGATCCGGCTTGTTTCGGATTTCTTTACTTGTCAGTTAAGTTTTCACGTTCGCATAAGCCTGTCAATGAAATTTTCGAAGATTCTTCTTTTTTCGAGAATAATGACGTGTCACAGGAATCCGGGCTAACCAACGCGGTCAGGCGGTGGGACGGGCATCGCGGAAATCCGGACTGCATTGCCGACTGGTAACCGGGGTCTATCTTAGATCCAGGGGCCTAGACTGAACCTGCGCTCTCAATACCTGCCGGAGAGCAGTTCCCCGGCGCCGGGTGACGCGGCGAGCAGTCCAAGCCGTGACATCATCTGATAGCTGGTACAGACAGAGGCACTGACAACGGGAAGGCCCAGCGCCTTCTGGAGTTCGTCGATCACCGGTAAGGAAGGCATCTGCACGCAGGCGGACGCAACAAACGCGTCGATCCCGGTTGTGTCGACCCTCTTGTAGATATCGAGCAGGTTGTTCGGATCGTGCCTGCCGACTTCGAGGTTGTCGGGAATTTCGAGGGCGACGAAGTCCTTCACCGCTATTCCCTCATGCTCAATGTAGTCGACCACCAGCTGGGTAAGCGGCTTCATGTAAGGGCATATCACCGAGATCTTCTTCGCCCCGAGCACCTTGAGGCCGTCGACGAGCGCACCTGCACTCGTGACAACTGGAGCAGGAGCGCCGTTCTCCGCTGTGCGCATATGCAGCCGCGCTTCCGAGGTGCGGTGATAACCCTTGCCCATGCTCATGATCGCGACCAGACAGGCATAGCCGAGGACGTCGACGCGCGCGTCGGAAAGCTCGATCGCGCAGCGGTCGCTGTCACGATCCATGGCCTCGAGCTCTTCCTTGACCACCTTCTTCATCCGCATCCGGCTGGAATGGAAAGTGAAACGTTCAGGCAGGAATATTTCCCTCGTGCGGAAAATCGCCGGGATTTCCGTCTCCATTGTGGTGTTGGAGGAAGGCACGATCTGCCCGATGCGAAAAGTGCTTGCCATGCTGGATCCGCTCCGTCTGACTGCTGTAACTGGTAGGCTTCGGCTTATGCCGAATGGGCACCTGGCTGTGCCGTTTCGATCAAGCCGGCGTCGTCGCTGTCGAAGGTCTGCACCCTTTCGGTCAGGGAAATCGGTTCCAGCCTGCGGCGGCTTACCCGCAGGTCGAAAACGTCGAACCGGTTGTAGTGGCCGACTATGTCATGCATCTGCTTCGGCTGGATGCAGCGTCCGAGATCAATCTCGGCGTAAACGATTCCTTCTTCGTCGATCAGCGGCTCGCCAACCACGCGTCCGTCCGGGCCGATCACCCCAGAGAAGGCGCTGGACTTGCGCTGCAGGCGCGCCCTTGCATCCGGAACGACACCTTCCATTGCGGCTATGATTTCTTCCGAGACGGTCGAACAGGAAACGATCGTAAACACCTTGCCTTCGAACGAGTGGGCCATGGCGCGCAGCTTTATGGCCTCCGCCATGTCGTAGTCGGGCGGCGCAACGGGCAGCGAAATGTAGCTGGCGACGTGAACCAGTTCGCCTTGGGCGAGAAGGGTGAAGCGCGCAAGGGTGTTCGTGTTCTCGCCGCAAGCAAGCGCGCCGAGTGGCCCGATTGCAGTGTCGTGGACTTTCAGGCCGGCTCCATCGCCGGGCGCCCAGGTCAACTTTTCGGCCCAGGTCGGCATCAATTTGCGGTGCTTGCCAAGCAGCGTTCCATCCGGGCCGATGGTCAAAAGGGTGTTGTAGAGAGTTCCAATCGAACTCGTGCTGCGCTCGTTGATGCCGATCACGACGTGGATGCCGGCTTCGCGTGCCGCACTGCGCAGGATTTCGACTTCCGGGCCCGGCTCGGTAATGGCGGCGCGCGCCAGTTTGTCGAACCAGGCTCCGCCGGTCACCGGATCGGTGATCCAGCTCCAGTACGGATAGGCCGGGATGAACACCTCCGGGAAGGCGATGAGATCCGCGCCATTGGCCCTTGCCTCGCGGATCAGGGAGACGGCCTTCTCGATCGTCGCCGGCGTATCGAGAAAGACGGGCGCGGCCTGCACCGCTGCGGCGACGAATTTCGGAAGCTTCAGCATGGCAACCCTCCTGCGCGTGATCGGCCCGCCATGCCGGCCGTTGCCGACTCGGCGGTCGCCATCGGATAGCCAGGAACCGAGGTCATCTGAACGGCCGCCTCGAATGGCGTGTGCATGTGTCTACTCCGGCGTCGCGTCCACCACGGGGTGTCGCAGCGTGCCGATCCCTTCGACCGAGGCCACGACCACGTCGCCTGGCCACATCCATTCCTGTGGATCACGCCCGGCGCCGACACCTTCCGGCGTGCCGCTGGCGATGATGTCGCCGGGCTCCAGCGTGATCGCCGACGAGATGTCGGCGATCAGGTGGTCGACCTTGAACAGCATGTGGCGGGTGTTGGACCGCTGTTTCTCGACCCCGTTGAGCGTCAGCCACAGGTCGAGCACCTGCGGGTCCGGGATCTCGTCGGCCGTCACGATGCACGGCCCGAACGGCGCGTACGTGTCCTGACCCTTGGAGAAGATCCATTGACCGGCGCGCCGGTTGTCGCGCGCCGAAACGTCGATCATCACCGAATAGCCGAAGACGTGGCTTAGCGCGTCCTCCTTGCGCACGCGGCGGGCGGTGGTACCGATGATGACGGCGAGTTCCACCTCCCAATCGAGCTGCTGCGTCATCCTCTTGTTGTGCTCGATGCCGTCGCCAGGCCCTATCACCGTGGTCGGCGGCTTCGAGAAGACGACCGGCTGCTTCGGCAGGTCTTTTGACGTGTCGAGCGACTTCGCGCTCTCCGCGACATGCTCGATATAGTTCAGGCCGATGCCGAAGATGTTCTTGCGCGGTCGGGGAATGGGCGCCAGCAGCCTCACATTGTCCACCGCTGTGGCGGTTCCGGCCGGGAAGCGCCCCGCTGCCCTGCCGAGGCAGTCGCGAAGCATATCCAGACCGCTGCGCCCGGCATCGATCAGGCCGAGCATGGTGTCGGGCAGGATCGTGCCTTGCGCCGTGGCGAGCGCCCCCACATCCACCACCAAATTGTCGACG
The DNA here is from genome assembly GCF_004022645.1 of Mesorhizobium sp. M4A.F.Ca.ET.020.02.1.1. Lineage (NCBI taxonomy): Bacteria > Pseudomonadati > Pseudomonadota > Alphaproteobacteria > Hyphomicrobiales > Phyllobacteriaceae > Mesorhizobium > Mesorhizobium sp. M4A.F.Ca.ET.020.02.1.1. The sequence goes on from NZ_RZOI01000217.1 coordinate 3,633, forward strand.
AGGACGCCGAGCCTTGCCGCGGCCTCGACCGAGGCGCGATAGGTCACAAGTTTCATGATCTTTCCTTCAGTGGAGCGGCTGCAGGCCGCCATTGTCGCCGAATGCCTGCTCGCGGTAGAGCCCGAGCGCCCGCATCACCGGCAGGTCGGACAGGCAGAACAGGCAGGCGTCTTCGCGATCCGAGCCGTTGGCATGCTCGTGCCAGGCCCAGGAAGGCACGCAGAAGATGTCGTGCTCCTGCCAATCGTAGCGGCGGCCGTTGATGATCGAATGACCGTTGCCCTTCGCCACATGGTAGAGGCCGCTGCCCGTGTGCCGGTGCGCCTTTGTGTGCTCGCCGGGACGCAGCATCTGCATCGATGCGCCGAGCGTCTGCATGACCGGGCCGTTCGTCACCGGGTTCACATACTCCATCAGCACGCCGTCGAAGGGCGAGCCATCGGTGCAACCCGCGTATCTCGTCAGCGCTTCGTAGGTCGGCGCCCATTCGTATTTGAACATCGGGCTGTAGCCCTTGGCCCAGTTCTCGCCCATCGGCCTGAGACCTGCATTTCCCCAGGTCTTGGTCATGTCGTCGACCGCGTAACCGACCGCCTGGCTGAGATCTGGATGGACCTCATAGAAATTGGCTTCCATGGCGTTGACGAAAGGGATGTCCAGGCCGTCCTGCCAGATGCAGGGTGAGCCGGTCGCCTCCACGCCGTGCTCGTGCCAAGTGCCGTTGGGCGTCAGCACGAAGTCGTTCGCGCCGAGCGTCATTTTGTGTCCGTCCACCACCGTATAGGCGCCCGAGCCCTCCATGATGAAGCGGATTGCCGAGGCCGAGTGGCGGTGGGCCGACGCGACCTCGCCAGGATTCATCACCTGCAGCCCACCATAGATCCAGCCGACCGCGGCGGCCACGTCGGTGCGCCCCGGATTGTTCAGATAGACCACCCGCCGTCCGGCCTTTTCCGGTGTGACAAGTTCGACCGAGCGAAGGACATGCGCGCGCAGGTCGCGATAGCGCCAGACCACCGGCACCGACTGCGACTTCGGCTCCCAGGGCTCGATCTTGTTGGCGACGGTCCACAGCGCGCCTGCCTTGTGGTGCGCCAGCTCGTCGTAATAGGCAAGCAATTCCGGCGTGTCCTCGACGTTCGCCCGGCCGACGACATCCTCGCGATGGTTTTCGCGCTCCTGTGCCATGGGATCCTCCTGCTTGTAGCCCGTTAGTCTAGCATGACGTCTAGGATTTTCGATTGCAATAGAAATTTTCGAAAATAAATGAAATTGCCGACGCGTTCCTCTATAAGGTAAGGCTGTACGGGCGAGGAAACCTGAATGACGCTTGCCGAAAAAGCCTACGATGCCCTGCGCCACGACATCATACGCGGCGAACTTCCGCCTGGCCGACCGTTGCGGCTTGCCGACCTGGGCGAGCGCTACGGCATGGGCTTCTCGCCTCTGCGCGAGGCACTGAACCGCCTCCAGGCCGAATGCCTGGTGACGGCCGAATCGCTGCGCGGCTTCCGTGTAGCGCCGTTGTCGCTCGACGAGCTGCACGACGCCACGTCACTGCGCATCGTCATCGAGACGGAAGCGCTCAAGGCATCAATCAAGAACGGCGACGACGCCTGGGCGTCGGGCATCGTGTCCTCGCTCTACGCCTTGAATGTGCAGGCGGCGCGAACGGGCCCCGAAGCCGATATCTGGACCCTCGAAAAGCGGCACCACGCGTTCCACCGCGCCTTGCTGGCCGGTTGCAATTCGCCCTGGACGCTGGAATTCTTCGAACGGCTCTATGCAGCGACCGAGCGCTATCGCATTCCGGTTCTGCTTGCGTCCGCGCTGCCGGTTGGCCGCGATGTCCAGGCCGAGCACAGCGCACTCGCGCAAGCGACGCTCGACAGGGACGCGGCGAAGGCCTCTGCTCTGCTGAGAGAGCACTACCTCAGAACGGTGGAGCATCTTGCGGCGGCTATTAACAGCTGAAACTGAGCTGGCCAGGAATCCATCGCGTCGGCTACTTCCATGCAGCGAAAGCCATGACCGCGATGGTCGTGCAACGAATTGGCGCGGCACTCCTCATCGCGTTGGGCGTGGGCCACCATCTTCCAAGCGTCTAGGATGCTTGACTGGATCACGCAGGCGCTTTGGGCCGCGGTGCCGCTCACGATGGGCGCGCAGGTTCGACGCTTGTCTGGTTTATTCGGCGAAAAATTGGCAGGGAGACGCCAGCACCATGATGCACTCGGACCAGGTCCATATCGATGCTGATATCGTTCGCGAGATGATCTTCGACGAGTTCCCAGAGTATCGCCACGAGCGGATCGTGCAGCTTGGCGCGATTGGTACGGTCAATGCAATCTTCAGGATTGGATCGAGAGTAGCGGCAAGATTCCCCCTGCGCGCAATGGAGCCAGTCGAGTGCGCCAATATGCTACGCAACGAAGCCGCGGCCATGACGGAGTTTGCTGCGCATTCCCCGTTTGCCTGTCCTCGACCGATCGGGATTGGTCAACCGGGTCCGCTTTATCCGTTGCCGTGGGCAATGCAGAGTTGGATAGAAGGTGACGTTGCCACGCACGATGGGCTTGCTGCCTCTACGACCTTCGCACTCGACATTGCCAAACTGATTGCGTCGCTACGAGCAGCGGACACGCATGGCCGTCGTTTTGATGGGCAGGGGAGGGGCGGCAGCCTTCCTGACCACGACGACTGGATGTCGATCTGTTTCAAGAACAGCGAGGGTCTCCTGGACGTGTCTCGGCTCCGTCGCATATGGGCTCGGCTGCGTGAACTGCCGCCGTCCGGTCTCGACGTTATGAGCCACCGCGATCTTATTCCGGCCAACCTCCTCGTGCGTGGTGACCGCCTTGTTGGTGTGCTCGACAGCGGCAGTTTCGGCCCGGCCGACCCGGCCTTGGATCTTGTTGCCGCATGGCATCTCTTCGATAGCAGTCGGCGCGAAGCCGTGCGTTCCCATCTTGGATCAAGCCAAGTCGAGTGGCAGCGCGGAGCGGCATGGGCCTTCCAGCAGGCAATGGGCTTGGTCTGGTACTACCGAGGCACCAACCCCGCCATGAGTGCCCTTGGCCGCTCGACGCTCTCCCGCATCATCGACGACCTGATCTGATCCGAACCTGGGCGTCGGTCGGTCGGAAATGCCTCGCGCGCATGAGCCCAAGTTCCTTCACAAGCGCAGGGAACCGGCGTAGCGGCAGATCATGACCGCTCGTGGATCAAAGCGGCGTGGCCGACCAACAAATGACGCGCGCCGGCAAGCTGACGCATCCTTCGACCGTGACCACGGCCATTGTCTCCACCAATTCCGGCTATGATTTTGAGGCGACCGCTATCGATCGTTCTCGCGACGCCTTTGGAGAGCTTCTCTTACCGCGCGCACGATGTCAGCGTTGTCGGGAAAGTATCCCTTGCGCCTCGATGTCACGACCTGACCGGCAACCGCGACTTGGAATACGCCCCCTTTGCCAGCGTTCAACTCCACGGGAAGACCGAGTTCATCAGTCAAGCTCCTGGCAGCCCGGGTGGCGCGGCTCTCATATCCGCACGGCCCGCAATATGTGATGGTGATCCCCTGACAGGGCTCGACTTCAGCCGTTACATGACCGGCAGAATGCTCGGCACCCACGATCAGATCTACGACGCCAGCAGCGATTGCGTCGGGTTCATCTTCCTGGAGGTAGTGCAGGCCCGAGTTCAGTTTGATCAAGCGGCAGTTCCTGAGCCCAGCGGCAAACGCCTCAGCATAAGTAGGCGAAACGAGAGCGCCCGGGTTGCCGGCAAACAGCACCTTCGGATAGTCCGATACCCGCAATGCGGCGTGTGCCTCGTCCAGCGTATGCCAGACGTCCGCCGGCTCGCCCGCAATCGGCAACTCGTTCGGAAGGCGCCAGGTCGGGGTGCGCGACTTGGGCGTCGCAAAGGGGGCGCGGTAGATTTCCATCTCCTGCGCATTAAGCCCCCGCTGGACGGACCCGGGAAGCACGCGCTCGACGAACGCGTTCTGTCCGAGGATCATGTCCTCGCCGATTCCCGGCGCGCGGAACTTTCTGAACGTCTCCCGCAAGACCTCGCTCCGATGGAAATCGTTCCATGTCGGGATTGGCCGGATAAACTCCATGAAAGCCAATCCCTTCACGATGTCGGGCCGCCGGGCCGCCAGTTCGAAGGCCAGGGCGGTGCCCCAATCCTGCGCGACGATGTAAGCGGCCTCGATCCCCATAACCTCGAGGAATGCATCGAGATAGGCCACGTGATCGAAGAACCGATAGCCGATTTCGGGCTTGCCGGATTGGCCGAACCCGATCAGGTCGGGCGCGATACAGCGTGCCGATCCCGCCACGATCGGAAGGATGTGACGCCAAATGAAGGAGGAGGTTGGGTTGCCGTGGAGAAACAGGGCCACCGGCAATCCGGGCTCACCAGCCTCCCGATAGGCCAATCGGATAAGCGATGACGATCAGCATCACGGCAATCGCAGGAAGCACGTACGCGTAGTCAGCGCGATGCTCCCAAATCTTGCCTAGCAGGGGTAGCAATCTTCGCCGAGCCCCGGTCTTTCCGGCCACGATCGTCACTTT
>NZ_RZOI01000218.1:0-8197 GCF_004022645.1 Mesorhizobium sp. M4A.F.Ca.ET.020.02.1.1
CTTCCTGGCGGTGGCGGGCAGGGCGGTCGCGTTTCGACTCGCTGCGCTGCTCGTTGCGATCACCCTTGCGTTCGCTGTTTTCGGAACGGATTGCTTCCTTGCGAGCGCGCCGCTCGCCGATATCGGCCACCGTGGCTTCGACTGCGACCGGCTGCTCCCCGGATACTGCAGCCGGCGCCGTGTCTTTGCTGTGCCGGGCCTGGCGCTCGCGTGATTTGCGCTCGCCCCTGTCCTTGCGGTCCTCGTCCTCGCGGCCGGCGCGGCGCGGTGCGCCGCGGCCGCGGCGGGGCGCCTCGTCCTCGCCTTCACTGGCGACCACCGTCGACAGGTCGCCGTCGTGCCATTCGATCCTGGTGCCGATCAGGCGCTCGATGGCGTCTATATATTTGCTGTCCGACTTGGTGGCGATGGTGAAGGATTTGCCCGAGCGGCCAGCGCGGCCGGTGCGGCCGATTCGGTGGACATAATCCTCGGCGTGGATCGGCACGTCATAGTTGAAGACGTGGCTGACATCGGGGATGTCCAGGCCGCGCGCCGCGACGTCCGAGGCGACGAGGTAGCGCAATTTGCCGTCCCGGAAATTGGCCAGCATCTGCATGCGTGCGCGCTGGTCCATGTCGCCATGGAGCGCGCCGGCATCGAAATCATACTTCAGCAGCGAGCGGAACAGCTCGGAGACCTCGACCTTGCGGTTGCAGAAGATGATGGCGTTCTTCAGTTCGGCATCTTCGGCCTTGATCAGGTTGCGCAACGTCTCGCGCTTGTCCCAGGGTTTCGAACCGGACTTCACCAGCCGCTGAGTGATGCTGGTCGCGGTGGAGGCGGCCTTCGAGACCTCGACGCGCACCGGCGCATGCAGGAATTTTTCCGTCAGCTTGGTGATCTCTGGCGGCATCGTCGCCGAGAAGAACAGCGTCTGGCGTGTGAACGGGATCATCTCGCAGATGCGCTCGATGTCGGGGATGAAGCCCATGTCGAGCATACGGTCGGCTTCGTCGATGACGAGGATCTCGACGCCGTTGAGCAGCAGCTTGCCGCGCTCTCGATGGTCTAGCAGGCGGCCGGGCGTCGCGATGAGCACGTCGGCGCCGCGCTCCAGCTTCTTGTCCTGTTCGTCGAAGGAGACGCCGCCGATCAGGAGCGCGATGTTGAGCTTGTGGTTCTTACCGTATTTGACGAAGTTCTCCTCGACCTGCGCGGCAAGCTCGCGCGTGGGCTCAAGGATAAGCGTGCGCGGCATGCGGGCGCGGGCGCGGCCTTTTTCGAGACGGGTCAGCATCGGCAGCACGAACGATGCCGTCTTGCCGGTGCCGGTTTGGGCAATGCCCAGCACATCCTTGCCCAGCAAGGCGTGCGGGATGGCGCCGGCCTGGATCGGCGTCGGCTTGGTGTAGCCGGCATCGGTGACTGCGGAAAGGACCTTCGGCGACAGGCCGAGGTCCGCGAATGTCAACGCTTCTTGAGCGGTCTGGGTGTCTGAGGACAAGTGTTGGCTGTCTTTGGCTGGTTTAGGGAAGCGCAACGGCATCCGTCGCGGCAAGCGCCGCGCGCCTGCAAGATCGGCGTTGGAGTTAGGCGCAAGGCCGCGATTTGTCAACAGAAACGGCCCGAATTGCTGCGATTGTGAAGACGTAACCTTAATCGCGATGCTTAATCGAAGCCTTGTCCTTGCGCCGGCTCAGTAGCGGAACTGTTCGGCGAGGATACGCTCGTTCCACGAATGGTTGGGATCGAACAGCAGCGTGGCTGTCGCCGTCGGCGACTCCCGCACCGTCACAGAGGCCACAGCCTTTACTTCCGTATGGTCGGCGGCAGCGTTCACCGGCCGCTTTTCGGCCTCCAATATGTCGAAGCGCACCGTCGCCTTGTTGGCGAGCAATGCGCCGCGCCAGCGGCGCGGGCGGAACGGACTGACCGGTGTCAGCGCAAGCAGAGGCGCGTCGAGCGGCAGGATCGGTCCGTGCGCGGAGAGGTTATAGGCCGTCGAACCGGCCGGCGTCGCGATCATCACGCCGTCGCAGTTCAGTTCCTCCAGCCGCACCTGCTCGTCCACCGTGATGCGGATCTTGGCTGTCTGGTAGGACTGCCGCCACAGCGCCACCTCGTTGATCGCCAGCGCCGATACCGTTTCGCCCTCGCGCGTCACCGCCAGCATCTCCAGCGGACGTATGGTTTCGGCGACGGCGGCGGCGATACGTTCCTCGAGGCCGCCGGCCCGGTATTCGTTCATCAAGAAACCGATGGTGCCACGGTTCATGCCGTAGACCTTCTTGCCCGTGCTCATCGTGTCGCGGAGCGTCTGCAGCAGGAAGCCATCGCCGCCGAGGGCCACGACGATCTCGGCCTCTTCGACCGATGTCTGGCCATAATGCGACGACAGGCTTTCCAGTGCCGCCCTGGCGTCGGCGGTGTCGGACGAGACGAAGGCGAAACGGCTGGTGGCTTTGCTCATGGCTTTCCGATGACGACCGGCTGGCGGCGACCGGTTCGCAGCCGCGCCAGCGCCGGGGTAGCATGGGCCGCCCGCATGTGCAAAGGGCGCGGCGGTGTTCGCCAATGGCTGCCAAAAGGACCGCTCGCGCATTGTGTCGGCCAACAGGCGAACGTGATGGTTAAGGCGGAGCTTAAGCTCTCGTAAAGCCGGATCGGTCATGTTAGCCGGCAGTGGATGGGTTGGTGGGGGCTAGCCAGTCGAGACCTGTCTATTGCCGGTGACACGCCTAATCATCGTCTTCCTGATGCTGGGAAGTTTTGCCCTCGTTTTCGCCGAGTTGGTGCGCCGCTCGGAGGATATGAGCTTCCGACCCGAGCCGACTGCTTCGCGCTGCGGCGACGCAGCTGGGACGCCCTGTCCGCAAAGGTCGCTGTAAGACCGCTGCGCCAAGCCACCGCGCAATCTACGACCACCGCAAGCACACCGAACATGCCGGCGAGAATAATCAGGTTGACAGTTTTGGCGCGCATATGCCCAAGCCCTGTGGTGCGGAATTCGCCTCCGTTGTCATCAACTCCTGTAGGCTGGGCCTGATGGACTGCATCCCGGTTCGATACTCGCAGTCACTCGGTAGCCGGACTGTGAAGCCGACCTCCCGCAAGCTCGCCGCGATCCGCTCGGCGCTGCCATTGGCATTGGCTTAGGCCGGCGAACCGTCATAGGTCGGACCGGCGACGACCAAGGCGATACGCTCCTCGCCGCGCGCGGCGAGGAAGAGCGCCATGGTCATCAACAGCACTGCCGTCAGAAAAAGGCGAATAACCCCCGACCCTGTAAGCCGCGGCTGTTCACGCCGAAGCTTGCCCAATCCGTCTATGGCCTCGCGTTTGACGATACATGACACGTTCGCCGGCGCATCGGCGCGTCAATTCCGGTTGCCGATGGCCGAAAGAGGCCTCTGGCAGGGTGCTTGCCGCCCCAATCAGCGATTGTGCCTTCAACGGGCCAACTGGGTAATGTCGCCTAAAAGATGTTGACTGTATGTTTAGTCATAGTTATTCCTTGCATTGAGTTGGCCAGCTGGCGTCCGCCGGTGAATGGCCACGGAACGGGAACTATCTTCATTGGACCGAGGCCGCATTTGTGGCCGGTCCCAACAATGGGAGAAGCAGCATGAACTGGAAATCGACCGCGACGGCCGCCGGGCTGTCGCTGATGGCCGCGACGGGCATGGCCCGCGCCGACGGCGAGCTCAACATCTACAATTGGGGCAACTACACTAACCCCGACCTCATCAAGAAGTTCGAGGAGACCTACAAGGTCAAGGTGACTGTCACCGATTACGACTCGAACGACACAGCGCTGGCCAAGGTGCGCCAAGGCGCTTCGGGCTACGATATCGTCGTGCCATCGGCCAGTGTCATGCCGATCTGGATAAGCGAAGGGCTGCTGCTGGAGACCGACCCCAACAAGATGGAGAACTTCAAGAACGTCGATCCAAAATGGGTCGACGTTCCGTTCGATCCAGGCCGCAAATACACCGTTCCATGGCAGTGGGGCACGACCGGTGTGTCTGTAAACAAGTCGGTGTATTCCGGCGACCCGAACACGTCGGCAATTTTCCTCGACCCGCCCGCCGAGCTCGTCGGCAAGATCAATGTCGTGCCGGAGATGGGCGACATCCTTTTCCTCACCATCTCCTATTTCGGCGGCGAATACTGCACCGACGACAAGCAGGTGCTGAAAAAGGTGCGTGACAAGCTGGTCGAGGCCAAGGCGAAATGGCTTTCCTTCGATTATGCGGCCGTCGATGGCCTCGGCAGGGGCGACATCGCGGCCGGCGTGAACTGGAACGGCATATCGCTGCGCGAGCGGCTGGAGAACGACAAGATCGTCTATGGCTATCCGAAGGAAGGCTATCCGATCTGGATGGACAATGTCGCGGTTCTCAAGGACGCAAAGAATGTCGAGAACGCCAAGCTGTTCCAGAACTTCATCATGGATCCGAAGAACGCGGCGATGATCTCGGCCTTCGCGCACTACGCGAACGGCATCAAGGGATCCGAGCCCTTCATGCCGGACGACATGAAGGGGGCGCCGGAGGTCGAGGTTCCGGCTGAATTCGCCGCCAAGGGCAAGTTCATGCCGGCCTGTCCGCCGGACGTGCAGGCGCTTTATACGAAGATCTGGACCGACCTTCAGAAATAGCCGCGCCGAAACCGTTCCGGCCACAGTCGCCGGACCGCGTGCGGTCCGCCGACCGCAGGAGACTGCCCATGACCAATCTCGATCTCTGCTACATGCCGGCGAGCGAAGCGCTGCGGCGGTTCAAGGCAAAGCAGCTCTCGCCTGTGGAGCTGATGCAGGCGGTCATCGACCGCGCCGAGGCGACGAAGGAGACGATCAACTGCTTCACCTTCACGCATTTCGACGAGGCGATGAAGCTGGCCAGGAAAGCAGAGGCGAAATACGCCAGGGGCGCCCGGACCGGAGCTCTCGAAGGACTGCCGATCGGCATCAAGGATGAGAGCTATATCAAGGGCAAGCCGACTTCGCATGGCTCGCTGCTGACCAGGGATGCCGTATGCGGCCATACTTCGACGATGAACGAGCGCATCATCAAGGCGGGCGGCATCGTCCATGCGCGCACGGCGACGCCCGAATTCAGCTGCGCCGGCTACACCTGGTCGAGGCGGTGGGGCGTCACCCGCAATCCGTGGAATCCGGACTTCACGCCCGGCGGTTCGTCCGGGGGTGCCGCAGCGACGCTGGCTTCGGGCACATCCGCGATAGCGACCGGTTCGGACATCGCCGGGTCGATCCGCATCCCCGCATCGGCCTGCGGCCTTGTCGGTTTCAAGCCGCCCTACGGTCGCAATCCCGACGAGCCGCCGTTCAATCTGGACTTCTATTGCCACACCGGACCGCTGGCGCGAAACGTTGGGGATGCGATCCTGCTGCAGAACGTCATGGCGGGACCGAGCCCGCTGGACATCGCCACACTGCGCCCGAAGCTGCGCCTGCCGCTCGATTACAAGCCCATCAAGGGCTGGAAGATTGCTTTCTCGATGGATCTCGGCTCCTTCGAAGTGGACGCCGATGTGCGCAGGAACACGCTTGCCGCATGCGATGTCTTCCGCTCGCTCGGCGCCACGGTCGAGGAAGTCGATCTGGGCTGGGGCGACGAGGTGCTCAAGGCCGGCATGGCCTATCTCGAGCATCTCTTCGGCGCCTCGCTGTCGCAACTGCTCGAGGAGCATGGCGACGACATGACCAGCTATGCGCGTCGGTTTGCCGAGGAGGGGCAGAAGTCGAAGGCCACGGACTTTGTCGGAACCCTGGAGGTGGCGGCCCGGATGTATCAGACATTGGGTCCGTTGCTTGAAAAGTACGATGTGCTGATCTGCCCGACGAACGCTATCCCCGCGGTGCCTGCCGAGTTCGATCAGACCACGGACACTGTCGAGATCAACGGCAGGCAGGTGAACGCGTCGCTGGGCTGGGTGATGACGACACCGTTCAACATGATGAGCCGTTGCCCGGTGCTTTCCATGCCGTCGGGCAAGGCGGCGAGTGGCGTGCCGACAGGCATCCAGATTGTCGGCCGCACCTATTGCGATGCCGATGTATTTCGCGCCGCGATGGCTTATGAGACGGCTCAGGGCCAATGGTATGACAGCGCCGGGACACGCCCGTCGCTTTGAGCAATCCCGGGGGCGCGACCGTTCTCTGGCGTCGGTTATGGCGGGCGGACGCCCGATATTACAGAATGGCTGTGGGACCGGAGGTTCCGCCGCGGGCTAGAAAAGGCCGATGAAAATGGCGCAGCGCAGGGCAACTGCAACAGCCGCAAGACGGGCCGCCATGGCTGATGGCAGGGGGTCGGCGAATGATGCCGCGCCGCCCAAGGATCGTCGGCGCGAGCGCGGCGAGGCGAGCGTGCAGCGTATCATCGACGCCACCATCGACCTCATCGCCGATGAAGGGCTGGCGAGCGTCACCATGCAGCGCATCGCCGAGCAGGTCGGCTCGTCGAACGCGCTGGTCGTGTTCCATTTTCGCAGCAAGGAGAACCTGTTTCGGGCCGTGCTGCAGTATCTCAGCGATCGATATGATGAGCTGTGGGCCACCTTGGTGCGGGCGCCCGGGCTGTCGCCGGTTGAAAGGCTGCTGGGCGCGGTCGAATGCGCGCGAGGATTCGCGCGGCAGCATCCAAAGTGGGTTTCGGTCTTCGTCGTGTTCTCCAGCGACCGCAAGAGCATGCAGATCTACAACGAGATCGGGTTGCCGAGCGACCTCGCCTACACGGCCGAAGCGCGCGAGCTGCTGATCGAGATCTCGCGCAGTGGCGGCTATTCCGGCGTCGACATAGACACCTTATCAGAGAGCCTGAATTATCTGGTTCACGGCGCCTGGTACTGGGATCACCTGAACCCTTCCGGCCGTAACACCAATGTCCTGCGCAAGACGATGCTGATGCTGCTGCATCAGGCGTTTCCGCGGCATTTCGATCTTGAGCGCTAATATCTACCGGCTCTGCCGCAGATGGCAGCCGGCCTGGCGGTTGTGCGCCATTTCGGCTTGTTTGCAGCGAACTGTCGACTGTCCTCCTTCGCCAAGGCTTCGGAGGACACCCCTTCGTCTAACGATCTTCGGGTGGCCTGCTACCCGAAGCTCGAAGAGCGAAGGGTGGTGCCCCCGGACGGGATCGAACCGCCGACCTTCGGTTTACAAAACCGCTGCTCTACCAGCTGAGCTACAAGGGCATGGCGCTCCGGTAGCATATTCCATGCGCCAGTAAAGACAAAACTCCGTTCGCGACAGCTGATTGACCCGGCGAGGGCGGCCCCGCGCCATCCTGAAAACGGCAGGGCGGCTTCCTATATCAGGGCGAGATGCAATTACCTGGTTGAGGGTTTTCGCATGATCCGGCTCGTCATCATCTTCCCGCTTGTCGTGGTGGCCTGGCTTCTCGTGGTCAAGCTCGTCAGCGATTTGAAGAAAGCCAGCATCGACTGGACCGGCGTCACCACCATCATCGGCTTCATCGCGCTCGCCTTCTGGCTGCGCCATATCACCGGCATGGGATGAACCAGTGAGTAGGCAGTAGGGAATAGTGAGTAGGGAATGGCAGGTGGCCGCGTAGGCGACACTACTTCCTACTGACTATTTCCCACTTACTCAAAAAAGTTTCGAACCTTTTTCGCGGGCGCGACGACTGATGATCAAGAGGCGGATGGATCGCCTCTCCCACGCAACAGGAGATCATCATGTTCAAGCGCACCATTGTTTCCGGCCTCATCGCCACCTCCGTCGCCGCCGCCACGCTGGCCGGCACCGTTCAGCCCTCGGCCGCCCATGGCCATCACCACCACCGCGAGATCGGCATCGGCATTGCCGCCGGCGTCGGCGGGTTCGTACTCGGCAGCCTGCTCGCTCAGCAGCAGCAGCCGCAGCCTGTCTATGTCGACGAATATGGCGGCGGTTCCTCGCACGTCCGCCGCTGCCTCGCCCGCTACGCCAGCTACGACCCATACTCCGACACCTATGCCGGCTACGACGGCTATCGTCATTACTGCCAGCTCTGAGAGGAGGTGAACCGCCTCAGGCAACCGGAAGAAGGGGCTTCTCGGTGGCCCCTTCTTCTGCCGTCAGGGGGCTGGCCCTGCTGCGTTGACAGACTTTCAAGCGGAAACGGCTCCGCCGTCGGCGGTGTACAGCGATTTTCCGAGCGTCTAATCTCTCCCCAACGGCCACACCGAG
>NZ_RZOI01000219.1:0-8170 GCF_004022645.1 Mesorhizobium sp. M4A.F.Ca.ET.020.02.1.1
GGCATGCTGGTGGCCGGGCTGTCGCCCTCGCCATGGCTTGCGATTGCCGCCTTCGGCTTTTGCGGCTTCGGCATCGCCAACATGGTACCGATCATCTTCTCGGCCGGCGGCAACCAGGAAGGCATGTCATCCGGCACCGGCATGAGCGTCGTCACCACCATGGGCTATTCCGGCATACTGGTGGCGCCGTCGGCGATCGGCTTCGTCGCCGAGCATTCGAGCTTCGGCCCGATCTTCGTCGCGCTGTCGGGACTGCTGGTTGTCGTCCTTCTGATGGCCGGGCTTGCTCACCGCGCCGAATTCTCCCCCGAGCCCGCGCCGGCCGAATAGCGTTTCAGCTCCTCATGGAGGAAATCCGCGACGCGGCGGATGCGCAAGCTGCTACGCACGTCGCGATGCATGGCGAGCCACACCGGCAGCGACGGCAACGGCAGCCCGGGCAGCAGGAGCTCCAGCGACGGATCGCGTTCGGCCAGCGGTTCCTGGCCGATGCCGATGCCATTTCCCGTCCGCACCGCTTCCCAAAGAACGATTTGATTGTCGGTCCTGAAGCGAAAGCTGCCGCGGCTGACGGGAATGCCGAACGCATTGAGGCCGCGGACGATCTCATCGCTGCGGTCGAAGCCGACCAGCGTATGATCGGCGAGGTCACCGGGCCGGCTCGGCCGGCCGCGCCGGTCGAGATAGGCCTTCGCCGCACAGAAACGCAGCGGAATGTCGGCGACCTTGCGCGCCACCAGCTCGTTCTGCGCCGGCTTGACCATGCGGATGGCGATATCGGCATCCCTGCGCAACAGGTTCTCGACCTGATTCGAAGCGACGATCTCGACCTCGATGCCCGGCTCCTCCACGCCGAGCCGCGCGGTGATATCCGGTAGCACATAGGCCGCCACCACCTCGCTGGCGGCGATGCGCACGGTGCCCTCGATCGCCTCGACCGATCCAAGGGCCAGCAGCGAGAACGCGCTCGCTTGCTCGCTGACGGCCTTGCCGCGCTCATACAGCACGTTGCCAGCCTCGGTCAGCGCATAGCCGCTGCGCCCGCGTCGGAACAATGTCACGCCGATCGCCTGCTCCAGCTCGGCGATGTGGCGGCCGAGCGTCGGCTGGCTGGCCGCAAGCTTTCGTGCGGCGCCGGAGAGGCTGCCGGTCTCTGCCACGGTGACGAAACTCTTGATCAGGTTCCAGTCGATTTCCGTCATCCATTTATGAATATCAAATCGCCAAAATCAGTCAATTTCCATTCGTTTGCGAAAACCTCAAATTGGTGGCCTAACGCAGACACGGAGACGAAACATGACCAAGATCGCAATCCTCGGCGCGAATGGCCGGCTCGGCCGCGTCGTAGGCAAAGCCTTCATCGACGCCGGCTTCGACGTTCGCGCCGTCACCCGCAGCGGCAAGGTGCCCGCCGAGCTTAAGGGCGCTACAGCGATAGCCGGTGATGCGCTCGACCGAGACTCGCTGATCCGCGCAACGCAAGGCGTCGACATCATCTTCAACGGCCTGAACCCGATCTACACCGACTGGGGCAAATGCCTGCCGATGGCCGAGAACGTCACGGCCGCTTGCCGCGCTAACGGCGCGCTTCATCTGTTCCCCGGCACCGTCTACAATTACGGCTCGCCGATGCCTCGCGTGATCACGGAAGACACGCCTTTCCGGCCGACGACCGAGAAGGGCCGCATCCGCGTCGCGATGGAGGATCTGTTTCGCCGCGAGGCCGAGGCCGGCCGCGTGCGCACCATTCTGCTCAGGGCCGGCGACTTCTTCGGCGGCACCGGCAGCGGCTCCTGGTTCGACCTGGTCGTTGCCGCCAAGATGGAGAAGGGCATCTACACCGCGCCCGGCCCGGCCGACCTCGTCCATGAATGGGCCTATCTGCCCGACTTCGCCGTGGCCTTCGTCGGCCTGGCGCGCAATCTGGACAAGCTCGGCTTCTATGAGGCGCTCAACTTCCCCGGCCATGCCGTCACCGACCTCGATATCAAGGCAGCGGCCGAGAATCCGCTCGGGCGCAAGCTGAAGCTCGGCTTCATGCCCTGGTGGGTGCTACGCGCTGGCAGCCCGTTCGTGGCGATGTGGCGTGAGATCGTCTCGATGTCCTACCTTCGTTTCGAGGAGCACCGGCTGGTCTCGACACGGCTGGAGAAGATCATTGGCGAAATCCCACACACCCCGCTCGATCAGGCGGTGAAGGAAGCCATGCGGGACATCGGCATTGCCGTCGCGCCCGCCCCACGCGCGGCCGCCTGATTTGAGCTGACAACGACCGAGCCGTGACATGGCTCGGTCGCATAAGGATCAGATCCTGCCCATCAGCAGCAGGATCAAAAGCACCACCAGGATGACGCCGACGATGCCCGAAGGGCCGTAGCCCCAGGAGCGCGAATGCGGCCATGCCGGCACGGCGCCGATCAGGATGAGGATGAGAATAATGACGAGAAGTGTGCTGATCGTCATGAGAAAGCCCTCGCCGTGAGGTGAAGTTATGCCGGAACAATGCAAAAGGCCGCCCGGTTGTTCCCCGGGCGGCCTTTATCTTGCTGGTTGAGTTGACTTATTCGGCAGCTTTCTGGAAGGCGATTGCCGGCTCGGCGCCTGCACTGTGGTCGGCAACGGTCGTTGAAACCTTGCCCTTGCCGCGCCGGAACAGCCGCCCGAAAAACGCGTTGAAGCGGCTATCCTTGCTGCGCGTGAACACCATCAGCATCGACGGCGTCACCACCAGCGTCAGCAAGGTGGCGAAGGAGAGGCCGAAGACGATCGCCGACGACAGCGAAATCCACCACTGCGTCGACGGCGCGTTGATCGTCGTCTCGTGATGGAAGATTTCGAGGCCAAGGCCGAAGGCGATCGGCAGCACGCCGAGGATGGCCGACACCGCCGTCAACACCACCGGACGGGCACGCTCGCGGCAGGTCTGCAGCACCGCGTCCATCTTGTCCCAGCCTTCCTCGCGCAGCCGGTCGTAGGTGTCGATCAGCACGATGTTGTTGTTCACCACCACGCCGGCCAGCGCGATGACGCCGATGCCGGACATGACGATTCCGAAGGCCTCGCCCGTCAGAAGCAGCCCGAGGAACACACCGACCGTCGCCATGACCACGCAGGACAGCACCAGCCAGACGCTGGTGAACTTGTTGAACTGCATGAGCAGCACCAGGAAGATCAGGAAGATCGCCGCGCCGAAGGCCTTACTGAGGAAGGCGCCGGCCTCGGCGCTGTCCTCGTTGGAGCCGGCGAGCTTCCAGCGGATGCCACTGCCGAGATCCATCTCGGAGACGGCCTTGGTGACCTCCTGCTGCACCGCCGCGACCTGCGCGCCGGCGCTGACATTGGCTTGCACCACCACTGTTCGCGCGCCGTCGATGCGGTTGAGGATGCCGACCGTCGGCTCGGGCTTGCGCACGACGAAGTTCGAGATCGGCACCGACCCTTGCGAGGTCTGCACTCTCAACTCATCGAGCGTCGACAGCGTGCGCCGGTCCTCGGGTAGCCGCAGCCTGATGTCGACCGCGTCGTCCGCCCCGGCGGGCCGGTATTCCGAGAGCTTCAAGCCGTTGGTCACCAGCTGCACCACCGTTCCGACCGAGGTCGGGCTGATGCCGTATTGCGCCGCCTTGGCGCGGTCGACCTCGAGCGCCCAGTCGACGCCGGGCGGCGGCAGGCCGTCCGAAATGTCGATGACGTTGGGTATCTTGGCGATCCGCGCCGCCACCGCGCGTGCCTTGTCGTCGAGGCCCTTGGGGTCGGCGGCCGAAAGCCTGATCTGGATCGGCTTGCCGGTCGGCGGGCCTGCCTCCGGCACACGCACTTCGACATCGACGCCGGGAATGCCTGCCATGACGCCGCGCAGATCGCTGAGGATCTGGTTGGCCGACTTGCGCTCGCGCCAGTCGACGAACTCGTACTGGATGACGCCGACGACATCTTCGGGGATATCCTGGCCGCCGCCCTGCGTCTTGCCGGCGCGCGTGTAGACCGACTTGACGCCCGGCCAGCCGAGCAGCCGGTTCTCCGCTTCCTTGGTGGCGGCGTCCATCTCGGCCAGCGAAAGATTGCCGCGCGCATGCACGTAGAGCAGGCCGTAATCCGGCTCGACGCTGGGGAAGAACTCGACGCCGGCGCCGTATTTCGAGTAGGCGAAGCCGACGCCGACCAAAAGGCCGACGGTGAGCAGGATGACGGTGATCGGGAAGCGCACCGCCTGCTTGACCAGCGCCATGTACCAGCCGTCGCGGTTCTCGTCCTCGTGATGCTTGGGCGCCTTGGCGAAGATGGCGCCCAGCGTCGGCGCGAACACCAGCGCATAGAGCATCGAGGCCGACAGCGTCACGATCAGCGTGATCGGCATGTATTTCATGAAGTCGCCGATGATGCCAGGCCAGAACAAGAGCGGCGAGAACGCGGCGATGCGCGTCATCGTCGCGGCGATGACCGGGCCGGCCATGCGCCTTGCGGCCAGCGCGAAAGCATCCGCCTTCGGCATGCCCTCGCTCATGCGCCGTTCCGCGAATTCGGTGACGATGATGGCATCGTCGACCAGCATGCCGACCGCCAGGATGAGGCTGAACAGCACGATCATGTTGATCGTGTAGCCCATCATGGCGAGCAGAAGGATGCCGATCAGGAAGGACGACGGGATGGCGAGGCCAATCAGCAAGGAAGCGCGGCCTGACAAAGCGTAGAGGATGACGATGAACACCAGGATGACGGCGATCATCACGTGGTTCTGCAGGTCGCCGAGCAACTGGTTGACGAAGACCGACTTATCCTGCGTGTAGGTGACGTGCATGCCTTCCGGCATCGTCTTGATGAAGCTGTCGGACACTTCCCTGACGTGGTTCAGCGTGTCGATCAGATTGGCGCCGATTCGTTTCTTCACCTCAATGGCGATCGCCGGTTTGCCGTCAAGGCGCGTCACCGTCTCGGCATCCTTGAAGGTGGAGCGGATGGTGGCGACGTCCTTGGCCTGCACCACGGCATTTGGCGTGGCGACGACCGGCAGGTTGGCGACGTCCTCAGGCGTCTCGATCAGCGACGGCACCTTGACGGCGTATTTGCCTTCCGAGCCCTCGAGATTGCCGGCGGCGACCAGGCTGTTGGAGGCGCCGACGCCTTGCATGACCTGGTCGAGCTGCAGCCCGTAGGACGACAGCTTGACCGGATCGATGACCACTTCGACCAGATCGTCGCGGGCGCCCTGCAGCGAACCCTCCAGCACGCCAGGCACTTCCTCGATGCGGTCGCGCAGTTCGCGCGCCGCCGCCGTCAGCACGCGCTCCGGCACGTCGCCCGAAAGCGTCACGACTAGAACCGGAAATTCGGAAACGTTGACCTCGTTGACCGTCGGTTCCTCGGCGGCCTGCGGCAGATCGGCCTTGGCGTCCTGCACCTTGCTGCGCGTGTCCTGCAGCGCGGTCGCTAGATTGGTTTGCGGCTGGAACTCGACGAGCACGTAGCCGCCGCCCTGGAAGGCGGCCGAACGCATCTCCTTGAGGCCCTTGAGGTTCTTCAGCTTGCTTTCCATCGGGCGCAGAAGAAGGCGCTCGGAATCCTCCGGCGAGATGCCCTGGTAAATCAGGCTGATATACATCATCGGAATCGGAACGTCGGGCTCCGCTTCCTTCGGCGTCGACTGATAGGCGACCCAGCCCGCCACGAGCAGGAACAGCAGCGCGGATATTGTGAGGCGGGCGTTGTGGATGGCGAGTCTGACGATATCCATGACTTATGCCTGCTGTTGTCTTCGAGGAGCAGCGACCTAGCCGTCGCCGGGCAGCGCCCGGCGCCTGGCCGCGCTACTGCGTGCCGGCGGTGGCTTCGCCGATCAGCTTGTTGATTGTTGCCTGGTCGGCCTCGACCGGCTTGACCGCGTCGCCTTCCTTTACCAGCTCCTGGCCGGCGACGATGATGCGGGCGTCCTGCGGAATGCCGCCCAGCACCAGCCCGTTCGGCGTGTCGTCGACGAGATCGATCGGATAGAACGCCACCTTGTTGTCCTTGCCGACGGCGCGGATGCCAAGGTCGCCCTTGTCGCCCAGCGTCACCACCGAACGCGGCAGCATGACCGCATCGGTCGGCTGCGCGCTGAGCGTGATTTCGGCCGTCATGCCGGCGGGGATGGCGCCATCGGCATTGGGGATCGCCACCTCGACGCGGAAGGTTCGGGTCTGCGATGAGGCGTCGCGGCTGATGTAGCGAACCGTGCCGGTCACCTTCTGGTCGTTGACCAGGCGCACATTGGCCTCGTCGCCGATCTTGATGTAACGCAGGTCGCGCTCGCTGACCTCGCCGCGCGCGATCACCGGGTCGAGCTTGAGGATGGTCGCCACCTCGCCGCCCTGCATCACCGAGCTGCCGAGTTCCACCGGAATGCGGTCGATGACGCCATCGAACGGCGCCTTGACCTCGTTGCGGTCGAGCTCGGCTTGCGCGGTCTCCAGCTGGGATTGCGCGGACGTCAGGTTCGAGCGCGCGGTGTCGAGCTGCAGTGCGGGCAGATTGCCGGTTTTCATCAGCCGCAGGGCCGCTTCCAGTTCGGCCTGGCGCTGCACCAGAAGCTGCTTGGCGTTGTCGACGTTGGAGATCTTCTCCTCGGCCGCCAGCATCAGCACCAGGTCGCCGGTCTTGACGCGCTGGCCCTGCTTGACCGGCAGCTGGTCGATGACACCGGCGACACGCGTCGCCAGCACCGCCCGCTTGTCGGCCTCCGTCAGCCCCGAGATTCGTATCGCCCGCGCATAGGTCTTGCGCGGCGGCGTCACCACCGCGACGGTGCGCAGCGGCGCCTTCGGCTCGGCGTCAGCCGTCTTCGGTGCTCCGACCTCGGGCTGCGTTGCCTTTGGGGCGTCTCCCGCCTTCGGATTGTCGGCGGCGGCGCTGCCCACGGATGAAAACTCTCCCGTTCCCATCCAGGCTGCGAATCCAATGAGCACAACAATGGCTGCAAGCTTGTGAAACCTGATTTTCGGCATCGTCGTTTTCCACTGCGGGGTTCGGCCAGGCCGCTTTTTTAAATGCGGGCGCGTCGCCGATATGGGTGCGCGCAAGGCCCTATTCAATTTGCCGTGATCGGCGAAGCGCCGCTTCTACCTCAAAGTTGCAACGCAAAATAGTCAGAAAGTTTGATGGATCATTGCGCTGCCGGACAGGGCGCGCCCGCCGCCATCCAGTTCTCGATCGCATTGTATGTCTCCTTTGCCGAGCCTGGGGCCGGCTCTCGATCAGCCCCCGGCGCCCAGCCCCAGGCGACCAGCTTGTCGTCGCGAACATGCAGCGCCACATCCTGCAGGCTGCGCCCGCCATTGCGGGCAGGGTCCTTGATCTGGGCGCAGATTTCAGCCGAGGATTTTCCGAACCAGACCATCTCGGCCGGCGCCAGGTGCCAGTTCTCGGCTCCCGGCGGCCCGTGCAATGCCTTGGAATTACTGGAGAAATGGCAGGTCGTGCAGCGCAGGCCCGGATTGCCGAAGCCGGAGCCGTCGCTCCCGCGCTGAACGTTGAAGCCATGCACGCGGGTGCCGCCATAATGCGCGCCCGACCAGCGCGGGCGGTCATCGGCGACATGGCAATCGGCGCAGCGCGGATGCGAGAATACCTTATAGACCTTGTCCCATTCGGGCAGCCCTCTGGCTGCATCGACCTTCACCGGCGCCGGCGATTGGCTCTCCTGAGCGGCTGCGAAAGGTGCCGCCAAGAACATGATGGCAGCAGGCGTCAGCATGATATGAAGCTTCCTCATGCGAAGGCCACCGCTTTGGACAACGGCAACCTACGGATGCGCTTACCGGTCAGCGCGAAGATGGCATTGGCGAGCGCCGGCGCCGCCGGCGGCGTGCCGACCTCGCCGACGCCGCCCATCTTGTGGAAATTCTCCAGCACCGCGACCTCGAACACCGGACACTGGAAGATGCGCATGGCGTCGAAATCGTGGAAATTCGACTGCTCGACCATGCCGTCGGCGAAGGTGATTTCCTGGCCCATCGCCGCCGACAGGCCGTAGATGGCGGCGGAGATGAGCTGCGCCTTGATGATGTCGGGATCGAGCGCGGTACCAACATCGGCAGCGATCCACACCTTCTCGATGCGGATGCCGGCCGGCGTGTCCGCGACCTGTACGATCTCGCCGACCCAGCTGCCGAAGGACAGCGTGAAGGCCATGCCC